>JANQEF010000019.1 GCA_028278465.1 Dehalococcoidia bacterium
GTCTGTACAGGCGACGAAAAGGTTGCCGCTCGTGCCATCCACCGGCTGTTGACGGTCGACCCGACCACGTCGGAGGGAGTGAACTGGTCTCTTCTCGCCGCGACCGGTGTCTGGGGCGCAATCGAGACAGGCTGTGACACCGACCTAATCCTGGCCTGCAGGCAGAAGCTGCGATCACTAGCGGTGGGGTTCCCTCAAACTACTGCCGTGTCCGTATGGGCGGAATTGGAAAGCAGTGAAGACACTCAGTCCATTGCCGAAGCGGCCGAGGCATTGAAGGGCAGGTCACAGTTCGACCTTGGACTGGACTCCACCGATGCCTACCGCGCTAAGTTCAATGTGCTACTCGGAAAGACCGATGAGGCAATTGACGATTACCTGCAGGCTATTGACCTCGCCCGTCGGACAGAGACAATTGTGCCGCTTGCGTGGTCGTTGGCGAGTTGTGCTGACTTGCTCCTCGACCGCAACGCTCCCGGCGACCGAGAGAAGGCCGTCGAGCTGCAGGACGAGGCGATTGCGATTGCCCGTGAGCTTGGCATGAAGCCGTTGCTGGAGAGGGTGCTAGCAAAGCGGGAGATTATGAGGGCTTAGCGGTCGTAACGGTCGACCGACTGTCGGGATGGTCTTCGGAGTGGGCGCAGATGAGCAAACTGCGGGGCGGTCAGGGTGGGCTTTGCGGACAAACTTCGGGCGGTGGGCGAGTTTCTGCAGTCTTGGTCAGCAGGTCCCGCCCATCACGCGCGCCGCAGGCATCGGCCGCTCCCGGCTTTACGAGTCACAACACCGCCTCATCACCTCACCGCGGCCGTCACCCTCTGCAGCACGCCCGGCACATCGTTGCACCAACGTGTGACCGTGACGATACCGTGCTCCGGGTCGATGTTCACCGTGTTCCCGCCGGCGCCCGAGGCTGCGAACAGCGACTCCGGCACCGAGTTGCCGTAACGCTCGCCGCCCGTGTTCAGCCACCACATCAATCCGTAGCGACGGTTCTGGTCACACGGCTCACGCATCATCTCGAACCAGCGCTCGGAAACCAGCCGCCGGCCGCCCCATAACCCGCCGTTCAGAAACAGCAGCCCGAAACGAGCGTGGTCGTAGGTGTCGATGTGGACGCCGCCACCCCAGTGCGCGCCGCCGGACACCGACTCGAACCGCTTCCCGTTGATCTCGACCGTCGAGTTGCGGTAGCCGTGCCACTCCCACGCGTCGCTGGCGCCGATCGGGTCCATGAGCTCACGCCGCAGCACGTCCGGCAACGGTTCGCCCCACACCGCAGCCAGAGCGAGAGCGCACAGGTTCACCCGCACATCGTTGTACTCCCAGTGCTCGCCGGGCCTCTTCCGCTCATCCCTCGCCCCGGACCCGCCGGCGTCGATCGACCGGTTCCAGTCGACGGTGTCCGGGCGGTCCCAGAGCGTGCCTTCCCACTCCGAGGTCTGCTGGAGGAGATGACGCCACGTGATGGGACGGTTCTGGTCGGAGTCGAAAGGCCGGAGTTGCTTGCCGCTGGCGACTTCGCAGATCTCTACGTCACGGATGTCTTCGATCACTGGCCGGTCGAGGTCGGCGATGAGGCCGCGGTCGAAGGCGAGGCCGGCGACGGTCGCCAGGTAGCTCTTAGTGGCGCTGAAGGTGAGGTCGACGCGGCCGGTGTCGCCCCATTCGTGGACGATGAAGCCGTTCTTGAGCACGAGGCCGGCCGGACCGCCGCGTGGCCGCATCTTGCCGATCTTCTCGGCGTATTCAGGTGGGTCGTCAGAGATGCTGGTGTGGGTGAGGTCTTCCGGCCACGGCATGTCGCTGTCGATGGCGAACTGCGAGGCGGTTTCGAGGGCCTGGCGGTTAAGGCCGAGGGTTTCCGGGTCGCGTCGCTCCCAGTCAGCGGGCGCAGGGGGAGGGAAGTACATGGTGCGTGATGTTACCGAAAGCGTCCGGTTGCGGGTGCAGCTGCGGCATGACGGAGAAGTGGGACCTTCCCTTCCCGATACGGAAGGGGATTGAGGGAAGGGTTGTTCGCCTTGGCTGGCAAGGACGGCAAAAGTGCCCACCCCTGCCAGAACGCCCACCTACTCCACGGCTTCCAGGATTTGCGTGTCGTGGGTCTCTGCCAGCAGCGGGTAGATGCCGTCGAACACCGATGTAATCGACGCGGTGCCGCGGACGGCATCGCGTGACTCCTCGTACTTCACAACCGATTTCCACTCCTGGTCTGTGAACACCGTGCCGTGGCCGCCGTGCCACGCCTTGAAAACCCTCGGGCGAGGAAAGCCGGCCTTCGCCATCTCATCGGCCGCCTCGCGCACCAGTCCCAGCAGCTTCCCGCCGGATCCGGGCTTCGGAACGTAGGTCCTTCTAACGATGATCAAAGTTCACTTCCGTTACTAAGCGCGAGAGTTTCCGGTGTTGTCATCCCCAGCATACGCGAGGGATCTGACCTGCCGATGTGACACTATTTCTCCCTCATCCTGCACCTTCTCCCGCTGGGAGAAAGAAGACCGCTGACACCTTCGTCCTGAGCGGCAGCGAAGGACCCGGATGAGAGGGCGGGGCCCAACTCACCTTCAAGCCTCCACTCCTCGAACGGCAACACTGGATGCTGATTCAGCGGCGACGGTAGGCAGGTCACCTGCGACCCCGGGTCCCTCGCTCTGGCTCGGGACGACAGCACTTCCTCCCAGTTCGGGAGGGAGGATGCGTCGCCTGGGACTTCACCCGAAATCTCTAGGACGCCCCGCGTCGGCAAGTTCAGATTCCGCGCCCGCAGGCGGACACCCGACGCTCGGAACGACAACTTACGCCCGATCTAGAGCTCAGACCTCTCACTTCGTTCGAGATGACAAATGGCGCCCGCAGGCTGGCCTCCCGCGTTCGGGTTACCGGACTCGCTGCGAAACCTGCGTAACGTTCACGCGCCGCTAATGAACCCCTGGTTCAAATCCTGAAGCGGCGCCAGTCCTTCTCGAACCGCTCCTTGCTTCGCATGCCAGACGCCGTCGGCGGCCTCAACTCCACCTGCGGACCGTCACTCGCAAGAAACTCTCCGCCAACCAGCGCCGACTGCGTCGCCGAATACGCAAGGTAGCACTCGCCCGAGCCGTCATAGGAGGCCGGCGGCTGCGTCTCCAGGATCCGCGACGCGATCGTCCTCGCAACATGCTCGCCCTGGCCCGCTGCGAACACTCCCGCCTTCGGAATCGCCCTGCCCTCACCCAGCGGGATCACGTTCACATCGCCTATAGCGAACACATTCTGCATCGACGTCTCCAGCGTGCAGGCGTTCACCGGTGTCCACGGCTTGCCACCGGTCAACCTCGCGTCAACAACCACCTGCGGCACGCGGTGCACAGGCACGGTAGCGATCACATCGGCGGCTATGGACGAGCCATCACTGTACTCAGCCTCCATTGACCCTGCCGAAACGGCCGTCACGCTGATCCCTGTGCGCAGCTCGATGCCCCGACGCTCAAGGTCGTCCGCAAGCCTCGCTGCCGCGTCCGGGCCTGCAACGGCCATCGGCGCCGGCTCCGGGATCGTCACTACGATCTCGGAATCCCGCCTGATGCCCTGCTTGCGCAGGAACCAGTGGATCATCATCGCCGTCTCGAACGGCGCGGGCGGGCATTTGTAAGGCGGTGCTGCGACCGAGATCAAGATGCGTCCGCGCTTGAAGCGGCTGAGTCTGCGTCGTAACCGACGCGCTGTCTCGAGGTCGTAGAAGGAATAGGCGAGGTCTGAGCCGGGGACGGCGCCCCAGTCATATGACGCTCCGAGCGCGACGACTAGAAAGTCGTACTCGAAGGCGCCGGCGGTTGTGTTCACTCTGCGGCTGGCGGTGTCGATCGAAGTGATGTCCGATTCGACGAACTTGATCCCCCGGTTGGCAAGCTGGCCGAGCGAACGTCCTGTCTTGCGCACATCACGCTCGCCAACCACCAGCATGGGGTTCATGCCGCAGAGCCTGGTTACCCGGTTGCGGTCTATCAGCGTCACCGGGTGTTCTGAGGGCAGCAGGGATCTGGCGGTCCTCGCGGTCGCGACCCCTCCGAAACCGCCCCCGAGCACGACGATTTTCCTGGATGTCATTTACCACTCCTGAGCCGTTATCGGTCAGCAAATGTTGACCTGGTCTGCTAGCTTCGCCAGCTTCCGGGAGCCGCGGTTAACCGCCGGACAGAATTCCCAAGGGCTGGCGGAGCGTAAGCCTAAAGCATGTGACGGGAAGTTGTCCCGGCTCTGGAAACCGCAAGGCGGCTTTCCCCGCCCGCGCGTGATCACGAGTCTCACGCACCGTTCACGCGAACAAACGACGGATCACGCCCCGTTCATCCAGCAGCGCATAACATGCCAGGTCAGCTATTCAGACGCGGACTGAGGAGACGAGATGCCGGCCAGTGCGATGAAGATCGATCTGAAGAAGGAGTTCCCGGACTACTACAAGGCGCCGCGCAAGCCGGTGAAGGTCATCCTCCCTCCGGCGCCGTTCGTCGTAGTCGACGGCGAGGGCTCTCCTGAAAGCGAGGCGTTCGAGAACGCTATCGGCGCGCTCTATTCGGTCGCATACACGCTGAAGTTCGCCTGCAAGGCGGAGGGCAACGACTTCACAGTCGCCCCGCTGGAGGCGTTCTGGTGGGCCGGCGAAGAGGAGGAGATGACCGCTGACCCGGAGGCGATCCGGGACGTTCCGTGGGACGAGTGGCGCTGGAAGGCGATGATCCGACTGCCCGGCTCCGTCACCGAATCGCAGTTCAACGAGTCGCAGCGAGAGGCGCTTACCAAGAAGGAGCTGGAGTCGATCAAGAGCGCACGCATGGAGACCGTCGAGGAAGGTATGTGCGTGCAGATGATGCACGTCGGCCCTTACGCCGCCGAGCCGGAGACGGTTGCTGTCATGCACGAGTTCATGAGAGACAATGGGCTGAAGCACGCGATGCGAGAAGGGATCGGCCCGCACCACGAGATCTATCTCTCCGACCCTCGCCGCACCGCTGAGGAGAAGCTCAGGACGATCGTGCGCATCCCGGTGCAGGAGATCGCCTGATCCTGCCGGTCCGGAGGATTCACGGACCTTGACCCAGGTCTCGAACGACGACGCGCTCGAAGCGGCGCTGGCTGCTGCTGACGCCGCTGCGCGCTCGCTGATAGCCGACTTCAAACGGAACAAAGAGACCAGCGGAAAGGGTCTCGATTCGTGGATGAAGTCGCCCGGCGCGCTGGTCACCGAGGCCGACATCGCCGCGGACAGGGCTATTACCGACGCCCTCCTGAACTCCGCAGCCGGGCGCAGAGTCGGAGCCAGTGTGCTCTCCGAGGAGAGCGAGGCTGGAGACAGATCGAGCGATGCGACGTGGCTGGTCGACCCGCTGTGCGGCACAGTGCCGTTCTATCGCGGGATGGCGCACTGGGGAGTGAACATCGCGCTGCGACGGGGCGATGCGCTGTCCGTGGGCGTTATCGCCACGCCGCAGTCCGGCCAGGTCCTTGTAGCGAGTGCCGGCAACGGAGTCACGCTCGACGGCAAGCCGTTTGAGGCACGTGATCCCGGGACGACGCTAGACGAGTCGGTCGTCGGGCTGGAGGTGGACGGCGGAGACTGGGCGCGGCTCCTGGAGTCCGATGGACACGGAGGCTTACGGCTCGCCTGGCTGGGTTCTCTGGGCTACACGAACACCTTCGCCTCTGCCGCCTACCCGCTCTTCCTCGTCTGCACCGGCGGAATGTCAGGCGTGGTGTTCTACAGGATCGACTCGGTCCACCTTGCCGCGGGCGCGCTGATTGCGAAGGAGCTCGGAGCGACCGTGAGCGACGAGCATGGCGAGCCGCTCGACTGGCTCTCTGAAGACTCGTTTCCTGTCGCCGTGGTGGCCTGGCCGAGCGTTCACGCAGACCTGATCGCCGCGATGAACAGGACTTGAATCACTCTAGCCCGTGTTCGACCATCCACTCGTCTTGCGGCGGAAGTGTGTTGGGACGCGTTGCGCGGTCCCTGTAGAAGTCCTGGACCTTCGTGAATCGATCGAAGATGCGACGTAGCTCTGTGACGGCATCCGGGTGGTCGTCGACGCGCAGGTCGAGCAGCGGGAACGGCGTGTCTTCGAAGACTGTCACGACCGCCGAACGCTCCGGAAGATGACGCCCGCCCACACCTGATTGTCCGCCGGAGTCGCGCCCGGCCTCCAGCGTCAAAACAAGCCGCTCAGCCAGCGTTTGTTCAGGCCGAGATTGCAGCGCCTTCGACATCGCCTCGACCACGTGTGAACCGGCCAGCGCGTTGCCCATCACCAGCCAGTCTTCGCCACTGAGCGACCCGGCCCAGTCGCGGGTTGAAGAACCAGTATGAACATGAGCCGAGCCGTCGGAAGCGACCGCGCCGATCTGTCGGTATTCGAAGTGCTCGTCCGATGCAGCCAGCTGCTCGAAGCTCTCCGGCAGCCCGCTGCCGTTCTCGATCATGTCCAGCAGCGCGGGGCCGTGGGCAGCGAAGACCGACGCCTGCGTGGAGATGGCGCCGATTCCGTGCCGGATGTACGGGCAGTAAGAACCGACGGCCAGCGAGTAGGTTGCGATGCCGATGCCAAGCTGGCCGCTGGCGCTGTCACGGGCGATGACCGTGTATGTCATGGGGCGAGATTTTAGGGGACGGAAGGCCGGTTAGAAGATTGAGAAACTGCTGCCCAGGTACTTCAGGCCCAGCTTCTGTGCAACCTGTTGAGACGCGCCGTTGCTGCGGTTGGTGCTGTAGAACAACGTTTTGCCCCGCAGATCCTGATGGCCCAGCCAGCCACTCACGGCAGCCGCACCGAAGCCGCGCCTTCGTAGTTCAGGAACCGTCATCACTCCGGCCTCTGCGCCGCGGTCACCCAGTCGAGCAGTGAAACCTATCGCCGCTGGCTGTTCCTCGTTCATGGCGATACACCACGGGAGCCAGAGATCGTCAATCTCGCTGAAACCGAGCCCCACCAGCTCAGGCGGCATCCCCTCGACCCGGATCTTCCCCGTCAGGCGATCACCCTCAGGGGTGCCTGAGCAGACCAGGTGAATCTCGTGCGAGTAGGTGAGGCGATCGGGGGCAAGAAACACCATGTTCGGTGTCCGCAGCTGTGCCGTCATGTCGCCACTGAGCAGGTCCAGGTATTGATCGAGGTGAACTGGACGACTGTTTGGTCCGAAAAGCGGAGGCTCTGTAGCCACCAACTCGACGATCCGGTGAACTACCTCACCAGGCACATCGCGGCGCACGCCGAACACGTTGCCGGACTCGCAGCCAAGGATCAGCAGTTGCGGCGCCGGAGACAGATCAGGGAAGTTCTGGCTGACGAGCCGGCCATGCCTGTCCAGCGCCATACAGGTATCAAGGTTCGTGACCAGGTGCTCTAAGTTTCGGCTAGCACGGTTCATGGGTCTGATGCTACGGCAGCTTCGTGACCGGTCGATACCCGTTCCTGCTCATCTCTAGCCCTCGGCGTTTCCACCGCGTACCTGATCACACCATCCAGCGGCCCGAGCCGCGCTACTTTGATGCATGGCGTCGGAGTCGTCGCTAAACATCGTGTTCAGACCCAGGCCTTGAGCAATCGTTCCTGCTCGTCGTGTAGCCGGACCCCGAGGCGGTCTCGAATCAACGCCAGGTCGTGAAGATCAGACTTTTGCAGCGGGTATCCGGCGTGCGACCTGACCTGGTACTCGGCAGAAAGACACCTGACAAGGCGGCCGCCGAGCGAGCCCGATCCTGCCAGCTCATCGGCCGAGATCTTCCAGTCGTACACGCCCGGCCGGTAGACGCCGTGACCGTCAACAGCAAGCTCGAAGACGTGGAAATCGATCAGGCCGCGGACGGAATGCCCGAGAACAAAATTCTCGGCGCAGTGGTCGTCGGTATGCACATCACCGAAACCGGCCCGCCGCAGGGCATCCTCCAGGACTGCGGCGTCCGGCGCAGGGATCATGATGTCGAGGTCGGCGTGAGGCCTCGTCTGCTCTCCGAGCAGCGCATCGACGCACCAGCCGCCGTCCAGCCAGACGGTGATCCCCAGCCGGTCGAACAGGTCGACGAACCAGAGAACGCCTTCCACAGTCATCTCTCGACTCAACGGCTGTCTCTCCTTCCGGTCTCCAGGCAAGCCGGTCATTCTAGCGGCCGCCCACGCCGCCGATTGACTGGAATCAGCGCCGCGCATACTCTCCGGCGGCGCGGCCAGGCAGCGCAATGCAACTCCACACAAAACCCGGCGCGCAGGGGACTCCACATGCCATATCTCGTGAACCACATCCACCTCAAGTCTGAAGACCCGAAGGCGACGGCCGACTGGTTCGTCGAGGCGTTCAGGGTGAAGATCAAGAGCGACACGGTGCGGGATGTCGGCGACCGTTTCATCGTGACCGAGACGGAGGGCGGGCTGGCGATCAATATCTCCGGCGCACGCACCGGCGAGACGCTCGGGCCGGCAGATGCCGACGCTCACCTGGGCCTGGAGCATTTCGGCTTCGACACGGAAGACATGGATGCCGACCTCGCCCGGCTGGAGGGACTCGGAGCAACGATCAAGGAGGCTCCGCGCGAGACCGGTCCCGGCACGAAGATAGCGTTCATAGCAGCGCCAGGAGACGTGCGGATAGAGCTGATACAGCGGGGTTAGGGCAATCCCCCCCTCCGAGCTTCGGGTGCCCGCTTGCGGGCGCGGGTCAGGGGGAGGGTCATTCGGCTTGTCAGGTAGGGGCGCCGCTTGCTGCGCCCGGTGGCGCCGGAGGCGGCACAATTGTCATCTCGACCGAAGGGAGAGATCTGACCATCTTCCTGAGTCACCTCGGAGATTCCGGATCAACCCGTTCGACTGCGCTCAGGGCGGGGACAGAATGACACCCCCTCCCAGTTTCGGGTACCCGCTTGCGGGCGCGGGTCAGGGGGAGGGTCGTTCGTCTTGTCTGGTAGGGGCGGTGCTTGCCCCGCCCGGTCCCGATGCAATCGGGACGACTGCGTTTCCTGAGCGGAGCGTTAGCGGAGTCGAAGGATCTCTTCTGTGGGAAGCAGCCCTGACAAGATCAGTCGACCGCTTGAGAGACCCTTCGACTTCGCTCAGGGAACACACCGACCCACCCTCTAACTCCCTCCCAAGCTGGGAGGGAGAACCAACCCAACATCACGGAGAAACAACAGATGGCCTACAACCTCAATCACGTTCACCTGAAGTCCAACGACCCCGAACTCACCGCCAACTGGTGGGTCGACACCTTCAACTTCGAGATCGTCGGCGACACCACGCGCGACACTGGCGACCGCTTCATCCGTTGCCGCGCCGAAAACGGCGTGCCCGTCAACATCTCCGGCCCGCTCGACGGACAGCACCTGCCGGAGAGCGACTCCGGAGTGAAGCTCGGACTTGAGCACTTCGGCTTCGATGTCTTCGACATCGAAGCCGAGATCGAGCGTCTTGCCGGACTCGGCGCGCCGCTGCTCGACGGCCCCAACGAGCTGCCAGACGGCACTCGCTTCTGCTGGGTTCAGGCGCCGGACAACGTGCGCGTCGAACTAATCCAGTGGCCTAAATAGGCTGAGGCGGCGTCGAATCGGTCTGAACTGGCCGCGCGGGCTACAACGCGCCGCAGGGATCCAGCAGCGGTTCCTCGCCGAGCGCCCAGCCCACCAGGTGGTCGACAATGCCGGGATCGTCCGCCGTCACCACGATCACCTGCTCGTCGTTCGGCCCGCCCGTGACACCCAGGAACCCGGCCGGCGCCTGGAGGATCGTCGCCCACGCGTCGGCAACACTCGAGTCCGAGGCGAACCGCTCATCCCTGAGCAAGAACTTGAGCAGGGCCGCGGTGAACTCCCACGGATCATCTACGGGATCGTCCCACTCGATCAGGGCCACGCTGGCGAAATCTCCGCAGCTTGAGCGCATGGCGACGAGCTCGTCTCCGCCCCAGCCAGAAACCGCATTGTCTATCCACGCCGCATCGAAGAACGCGTCGCCTTCGCTGCCGGATGCAGCCGCAGCACTCTCAAGCCACGTCCTCAGGCCGCCCTCGCCCCAGTCGCTCCTCCACATCGCGGTCCAGCCCGCATCCGTGATCTCCTGCGCCGTCGCGATCGTCACATCGATAGCCGGCTCGTTCGCCAGGTACTTGTCGTAGTGCAGCACCTGCTCGGTCGTGGATGGCGGACGCTCGTAAAGCTCGTCCAGCCGCTGCGACCACGCTGCGAAGTTCTCGTCAGCC
Source organism: Dehalococcoidia bacterium (assembly GCA_028278465.1). Lineage (GTDB taxonomy): Bacteria > Chloroflexota > Dehalococcoidia > Lucifugimonadales > Lucifugimonadaceae > JAJCYX01. The sequence continues at coordinate 10,219 of JANQEF010000019.1, forward strand.
TGCTCCGGCGTCAGCGTGCCGTCCTGCAGCGCCGACAGGTGAGGAGTGATCGGCGTAAACGCCTCCGACAGGAATGCCTGTCCATGCAGATACGGAAAGGCGAAGCTGCCCAGCAGGTACTCGGACACCTCGACGACCTCACCAGAACCGCCGTTGCCTGCCCCAGCCTCCACATCGACCGGCTCCTCTACCTCGTACGCGGCCAGGAGGTAGTCGATGCCTTTTGCCTGCCATAGCGCCAGCTGCGAAACCCACTCCGCCTCACCCTCGAAAAGCGACTGCAGCGCCACGTACTCATCATCGCTCTCCAGCTCATCCAGGATGTCGAACAGCCCGTACTCGACATCCTGCATCAGGTGCACGAACTCGTGGACATAAGTCAGTATGTCGGCCGGGCCGAACCTGCCTTCCGCCCCGTCCAGCACCACGTTCAGTTCCCGTGTATCGGGGCTGAAGAAACCTCCGACAAAGTCGTCCGTGAGCTGGTCCGCCTGGTCGCGCAGGTCGGCGGACGCCGGGATCAGCCCCAGCGCCTTCAGGAGCCGGCTGCTCGCCTCTTCGAATTCCTCTGCCTCGGCCTTCTCTTCCGGAGTCTGCTCAGCCTCGAACTCCGCCTGCAGCTGGTCGCCCTGTTCGATGTACTCCTGCCGGGTCAGGAACTTGCGTACGCTGCCCGCGGCTTCAAGCGATTCGATCGAGATGCCGCGCCACCTGCTGGTGGTCGACTCCCAGAACTCCAGCTCACCGATAAGCGCCTGCGTCGGCTCGCCGTTCATAAAGTGCGCCGGCAGCGGCGTTGGAGTTGGTGTGGGCGGGACAGGAGTCGATGTCGGCCGCGGGGTGGGCGTTGGCGGCACCGGAGTCGGCGATGGAGTGGCCTTGGGGGTTGGAGTCGGCGATGGGACCGGTGTGGCCGTCGGCGTGGCGGTTGGTGTCGGTTCTGGCGTCTCAGTCGCCTCTAGAGCGGCCGTGGGATCCGGGGGCGTGGTGCAGGCGGCGAGAACCAGCATCCCGACACATGCGGCAAGGCAGAGCGCGGACGTGTAAGGGCGTCTCAACGACATGATGTACCGTTAGCACCGCTGCTGTTAGAGGTGAACCGCGCACGCCGCATCTCGACGCAATTCCAGCGTACCAACGAACCTCCGGCCGGGGGTTATCGGCCAGCACCAGAATCAGTACTCCCGCAGACCGCCGTCGGAGTTGATCAGCGGCGGGCGTACATACGGTCCGGACGGGTATTTGCCGAACGCCTCCTCGTTCAGGTCGATGCCAATGCCCGGCCGGTCCGGAACGATCAGGAAGCCGCCATCGCGCGTCAATGGCTCATCCACGAGATCAGCCTTCACGCCCGTCTCGTCATCGCCCGGGTACTCCTGAACCGGGATGTTGTGCGTCGCGGCATCGAGCTGCACGCAGGCCGCTGTCAGGACAGCCGAGAGCGGGTTGTGCGGCACAACACCCACGTAGTTCGCCTCGGCGATCGCCGCGATCTTCTTGATGTTCGTGATCCCGCCAGCCAGCGAAAGGTCAGGCCGCACGAACGCCGCGCCCCGGTGGTTCAGCAGGTCCAGGAACTGGTAGATCGTGTACAGCCGCTCGCCCATCGCCAGCGGCATCGGCACATTCGCCGCCACGTACTCCCACTGGTCCATGTTCTCCGGTTCTATCGGGTCCTCGAAGAAATACAGGTTGAACGGCTCCAGCGCCCGGCCCACCGCGATCGCCTCGGCGGGCGTCAGCCGGTTAACGACATCGATCAGCACGTCGACATCCGGCCCGACGGCATCCCGCACCGCGCCGACGCGCTCGACGGCGTTGTGCTGCATCCCGGTGAAGCTCATGTCTTCGAGGCCGTGGCCTTCTTCGAAGTCGTGCTTGCCGAAGTCGCCGAACGGGTAGAGTCGGACCGCCGTGTATCCCTCTGCGACCTTCTCCTTCGCGTGGGCGGCGAGTTCTGACGGTGTTGAGCCGGAGAGGTGCGTGTAGAGGCGGACCTTGTCGCGGGTCGGGCCGCCGAGAAGTTCGTAGACGGGCTTGCCGTACGCCTTGCCCTTGATGTCCCACAGCGCGATATCGATGGCGCCGATGGCCGCCATGACGTCTGCGCCGCCGCGGAAGATGGAGCGCCGGAACAGGTGCTGCCAGTGCTTTTCGATGTGCAGCGGGTCTCTGCCGACGAGGTATTCGGCGCAGTACCTGACGCCGGCGATGGGCACAAAGGGCGAGCCGCCGGTGCCAGAGGCAGGATGAAGCTCACCGACGCCATGAACCCCTTCGTCAGTCTCGACCTTGACGTAGTTGAACCGTGCGGCGGACAGGACGCGGACGGAGGTGACTTTCATGGTGGGTTTGCCTGTTTCGTTTGGTAGGGGCGGGCAAAGATGCTGCGCCCGGTGACGCCGAAGGCGGCACGACTGCCATCCTGAACCCGTCGAAGGGTGGCGTCACCAACGACCCTCCCTCTAACTCCCTCCCAAGCTGGGAGGGAGGATTCGCATCCGCACTTTACTACCACGGCCTCACAGTGCCCGGGTGTAAACTTCGCCGGCTCGAACATCCCGCTTTCCAGGCCAGCAAACACACCAACCCGGAAGGACAAAACATGCCCGGACCGCTTCGAGTTGGCGTCGTCGGAATCGGCCAGCGAGGCCTCCAGCACGTCAACTCGCTCACGCAGCTCCAGTCAGACGAGATCGTCAACCTCGCCGCCCTCGCCGACCCGTACCCGGAGAATCTCGAAGCATCGAAGATCAACCGCTTCGTGCCCGGCTACCGCGACGAAGGCGTCGAGAAGTTCGCATCTGTCCGAGAACTCGTCGACAGCGGCTCGGTAGACGCCATCTGGTTCGTGATGCCGCCCAACCAGCACCGCGGCGAGATCGAATACGCCGCGGGCAAAGGCATCCACATCTTCGCCGAGAAGCCGCAGTCGCTCTGGCTCGACGAGGTCCTGCGTCAGAGCGAGGCGATCGACGCCGCCGGCGTGCTCTCAATGTGCGGCTTCCAGATGCGCCACGACCGCGGCTACACCGACATCCGCAACTACCTCGCAGACAAGTGGGTTGCATCGATGACCATGATCTCCGAGGGCGCGGTCGAGGGCCACGGCGTGAAGCACACGCACACCGAGGAGCAGGGAGGCCCGGCGAACCGTGTCTGGACGGCGAACAAGGCGTGGTCAGGCACCTCGATCGTCGAGGCAGGCATCCACCAGACCGACATCATGCGCTACTGGTCCGACGATGACGTGGAGTGGGTGCGGGCCAATTACGTCGAGCGGCCGAAGGAGCTGCACGACACCGAGGGGGACAACCCGATCTACTACTCGGTCGACTACGGCTTCAAGAAGGGTGGGATGGGCACGGTCATCTTCACCAAGCCGGCCCGCTCGTACTACGGCGGCCGCTTTGACTGCATCGTGTGGACGCACGGCACGATCAAGCTCGAGGACGATATCGTCGATTACCACTTCGACGGCGACTGGCCGCCGGACGACAAGCCTAGCCTGGAGCAGGTGCGGAAGGTCGTTTCGCCGGGGCCGCACGACGTCGCGATGGGCGGCGACAGCACGACCGACCTTTCGAAGTCGTTCGCCGAGGCGGTGACGCTGGAGAAGCCGGAGCTGCTGCGCAACACGTTCGAGAGCTCGATCAACTCGCTGGCCGCGGTGCTGGCGGCGAACGTGTCGAACGACCTCGGCGGCGAGAAAATCGTGCTGGATGAGTTCGTGAACGGGCAGAAGTACGCGAAGTACAGGGCAAGGCCGGCGGGCGCTTAGGGCGGTTCGGTCGGACGGCAAACGCCTCGCCCTGCAGGAGTCGAACGCATGTCGGAGACCGATATCGGTGTCCTGCTGCACCCGGGCGGCGGAGGGTTCCAGTACCCGTTCCGCTTCAGGCCACACCGGCCTCGCAACATCTGGCGTCGAACTCCCGGCCCTCGACCGCCAGGCGGTCCAACGAGCTCCGCAAGGCGAATCGTCATGTTCGTCGGGTTGCTGGCGATCGTTCTGATCATCGCCGGCGCGCTGACCGACTGGTTCGGGCTCTCGGGCTCAGACGAGCCGACGCGGATTACGGCTCAAAGTGTCGAAGACGCCGGGTTTGTGATCGAGCGGAACGTGGTGGACGGTAAGGTGCGGGTTCTGAACGGCGAGTTCAGGGGTGTAGATGCCAGCATCCTGATCCCGATGGACGGCCAGGTGATCACCAGCGGTATCCCGGAAGCACAGAGGGCGGCACAGTGGCAGCAGCTTGGCGGTGAATGGGAGGCGTTGCGGGCTGGCGAAACGCTGGTGCTGTGCGAGCCGGTCCCTGAGTGCTCCGACCTCGTGGTGGCGCTGGCCGAAGTGGCCTTCGGAGACTAGCCGCTGCCCGTTTGCCTGTAAGTCACCGCCAATGCCTCAGCCATCTCCGCCGCCTCTCTACAAGCAGTACTTCATCGACAGGAGCGATGAACGAGTCGACCTGTTCCGCAAGCTGGCAGAGCAGTTCGGCGTTCGCAGCGCCCTCTATCCGGGCAGCTTCGTGCAGATATCACCCTCGTTCGTCATCCCGCGTGTCGTCTACGTGGACAGCGACCGGCGAATCCCTCGCTTCTTCGGCGATCCGGCTGTTCAGGAGTACGTTGAGTCGCGGAAGGAGTACGGCGAATCGCCGGAGATCCGCTACCACCACCAGAGCTACGAAGACGACATCGGCGAGCCGCCCGGGAACTTCGATCTGCTGATCTCGCAGTACGCCGGCTTCATCTCGGCGGCCTGCAAGCGATACCTGAAGCGAGGCGGCCTGCTAGTTGCCAACGACAGCCACGGCGACGCATCGATGGCGAGGATCGACCCGGACTTCGAGCTGGTCGCGGCAATAGACCGACGGGGCGAAAAGTTCTCCGTGAAGACAAGCGACCTCGATCGCTACTTCCTGCCGAAGCGGCCAGTCGAGATCACCGCCGAACTGCTGCGGCAGCGCGGCCGCGGCATCGGCTACACGACCCCGGCTTCGAGCTACCTCTTTCGCAAGATCGGCTGAGCCTGCACAATCCGTTCGTCCGGCTCGTACCACCACCATCCATCGGGAGAAACATGGCAGAGCTCTGGTTCAGGCCGTCCAAACTGCAGTTCCTGTCCGTCCACGTTCGCGGCGGCACAGACTGGGTCGCGTTCGAGCTGGCAGATGCAGACAACACCTTCGGCTCCGGCGAGATCACATCGACCCAGCTCGACCGCGAAGTGGCGCCGGTCGTGGCGCGCCTCGCCAACAAATTGCGCGGCGAACAGCTCTCGTCTGACGACGACGTGCTGCGGCTCACCGGCCTGTCGCCGTCAGACCTCGAAGCGAACCGGCTGCTCGCCACCGCGGTCAGCGGCCTGCGCTGCGCCGTCGCAGACGCGCTTGCGAAGCGCGCCGACCTGCCGCTGCACGCGTACATCCGCCAGCAGCATGGACATGACGGCGACGCAGCGACACGCGTCAGGCTCTACGCCAACATCAACCGGTCGATGCTGCCGGACGACCGCGGCCCCGTCGACCGCTCGCCCGAGTCGTTCACGAAGATGGCGGAGCGTGCGATGAACGAGGGCTTCACTACAGCCAAGTGCGCGCCGTTCGACGAGTGCCGTGCGCCGCACGAGCACCAAGGTCTTCCGGCATGTGCTGAGGCCGGGCTGGAGCGCATCCAAGCCGCTAAAGACGCCGTCGGCCCTGATCGTACGCTGTACGTCGACTGCCACTCGCGCTTCGACCTCAACTCGGCCTTCGCTCTCGGCGACGAGCTTAAGGCGATCGGCGTCGGCTGGTACGAAGAGCCTGTCAGCCCGCTCGATGACACCGCAGCCATGCGCCAGATCCACGAGAAGTCACCGCTGCCGAACGCCGGCGCCGAGATGGGCTACGGCGTGTCGGTGTTCAAGCGACTGCTGGACGAGGATGTGCTGGACATAGTGATGCCGGACGTGAAGTTCTGCGGCGGCCCGGTCGAGGCGTACCGCATCGGCATGGAGGTTGAGCCGGACCGGCCTGATTCGGTGTCGATGCACTGCCCTTCCGGCCCGCTGTCGCTGCTCGCCAGCGCTCACGCCACGGCGGCGTTCGGAAACGTGCTGCCGCTAGAGCACGCCGTGTACGAGGCGGAGTGGCGCAAAGAGGTGATGGAGCCGTTCGAGAAGATCGAGACCGGCGAGTTCGTGATCCCGGACGGCCCGGGCCTCGGAGGCCGCGTCGACCCTGTGATGGCGGAGATGCGAGGTCGCCGCTGGGAGGAGTAGCGGGCTTTGTCGGAGGAGGGGTTCACCTTGTGTCTCCTGAGCGAAGCGCAGCGTAGTCGAAGGATCCCTGACTCGAACGCTGTTCCTGTCAGGGTTATCTGACCCGGGAAGAGACCCTTCGACTTCGCTCAGGGAACACAGCACCCGCGCCTTCTGGTGTTTCCTGAGCGAAGGTCCGACAGAATCGGGGCGGCGGGTACCCGCTTGCAGGTGAGGACCTCTGCGGCGGAGAGTTAGCCCGACAGGACGACCGATCGCGCAAGAGACCCTTCGACTTCGCTCAGGGAACACAATCCATCCCAGCATGAATTGGTTTCGCCCCTGCCGCCGCCTGCTCTATGCTTGCGCCGCAGATCACCGAATGACCCCGAACAGCCGCCAGCGGAGGGACCGGCATGGCACGCAGACTTGAAGACCGCGTCGCAATCGTCACCGGCGCCAGCTCCGGCATGGGCAAAACAACGGCGCTGCAGTTCGCACGGGAAGGCGCAAGCGTCGTGGTGGCGGCAAGGCGCGAAGAAGAGGGCAACGAGACCGTCTGCGAGATCCACGACAACGGCGGCAAAGCCATCTTCGTCCAGGCCGATGTCGCGCACTGGGACGATGTGCAGCGCATCGTTGACACAACTCTCAGCGAGTACGGCAAGCTCAACTGCGCCTTCAACAACGCCGGCGTCAGCTCTCGCCTGACAAGACAGTGGCTCGAAGTCTCCGAGGAAGACTGGGACTTCACCGTCGACATCAACCTGAAGGGCGTCTGGATGTGCATGCGCCTCCAGATACCGGCGATGCTCGAAACCGGCGGCGGCGCGATCGTCAACAACTCGTCGCTGTTCGGGATGCGAGGCGGCCCGAGCGCGCCGTACTCCGCCTCGAAGCACGGCGTGATCGGCCTATCGAACTCGGCGGCGTTCGAGTTCGGCCCGGACGGCATCCGCGTCAACACCATCGCTCCCGGCTTCATCAAGACGCCGATCATGGAGCGCAACTTCGCCGACAACCCGGCAACGGAGGAGAGGCTGGCCGCCGGCATCCCAATGCAGTACGTAGCAGGGTCGGAAACGATCGCCGAAGCGGTGACATGGCTCTGCAGCGATGAGGCCTCATACG
>JANQEF010000047.1 GCA_028278465.1 Dehalococcoidia bacterium
CCAGTGCGACGAGTTGCTGAAGCGGATCTCGGTGACCCACTTCACCCACTCGAAGCCGCGGCGGCCGGGCGCTACGAGGCGCAGCGGCGCGCCGTGGCCGTGTGACAGCGGTTCATCGCCGACATGCGTGGCGAGCAGGAAGTCCTGTACGACGTCCGGCGCGCCGCTGCGCCTCGTAGCGCCCGGCCGCCGCGGCTTCGAGTGGGTGAAGTGGGTCACCGAGATCCGCTTCAGCAACTCGTCGCACTGGCTCCAGCCGCCGTTCCCGCTGCAGTGAGCGGCGGAGTCGCGCTTCCGCTGTCCACTTGCATAAGCGTCCGGCTACAGACAACATGTCGCCGAGAACCTTCGCCCATCAGCCGGCAGAACATCCGCGGCCGGCCCGAACACTCGAAACGCCACCGAACGGAGCGCACGCATGTACGTAGGAACGCAGGTTGCGGCACGGGACGACCAGGACTTTGCAATGTGGGCGCAGCTCGGCGTCAACAACGTCTGCTCCGACCCCGCCGGCAACCCGCACGACTGGACCCTCGAAGACCTCGTCAAGCACCGCGAAAAGGTCGAGTCCTACGGCATCACGCTCGACATGGTGCAGCTTCCGCTCAGCTCCACGCCCCTCGACCGCTCGCAGAGCCCGAACATCATGCTCGGCAAGAGCCCCGAACGAGACCGTGAGATCGAGTCGGTACAGAACATCATCCGCATAGTCGGCGAAGCCGGGATTCCGGCGGTCAAGTACAACATGAACATCATTGGCATCCCGCGGTCGGAGCGGGAGCCGGGTCGCGGCGGCTCATCGAACTCTACGTTCCGCTGGTCGAAGATGGACCAGGATGAAGAGCCCGGCTTCTGGGGCGTCGTCGACCCCGACGAGAACTGGGAGCGCATCGACTACTTCCTTGAGCGCGCGGTGCCCGTAGCCGAAGAGGCGAAGGTGCGTCTCGCGTGCCACCCGCATGATCCGTACACGCCGCCCGGCTACCGAGGCGTGACGCGGCTTCTGGGGACCGTCGACGGGCTCAAGAAGTTCGTGCAGATGCACGAGAGCCCGTATCACGGCCTGAACTTCTGCCAGGGAACGGTGAGCGAGATGCTGGACGATCCCGGCGAGGAGATCTATGACGTGATCCGCTGGTTCGGGTCACGAGAGAAGATCTTCAACGTCCACTTCCGCAACATACGCGGCCGCAAGCTGAACTTCATGGAGTCGTTCCCGGATGAGGGCGCCGTCGACATGGTGAAGGCGGCGAGGACTTACCAGGAGGTCGGCTACAAGTACATGCTGATGCCTGACCATGTGCCTGAGATCGACTCACGCGACCCGTCCGGCACAGCCTTCGCCTTCTGCTACGGCTACATCACAGCTGTCCTGCAGTCGATTGGCGAGCCTCGCAAGGAAGGCTGGATCTTCAAAGAAATGCCGGACGAGGTGTAGTCGGTTGGCAGCCGTGGACGCGGTTGCCAGTGGCGATTTCGCTAACGTGCTGCCAGCGTCTACTTCGCGGCCGTAGCCAGCTCCGGGTTGAACACGCCGGCAAAGTCGCGGGCGAAGTCGTTAATCGTGCGCGACGGCCGTCCCGTCACCTTCGTGAAGTCGTCCGTCACCACATCGCCGTACCCGTTCCGGAACTCCGTGAAGTACCCGATGTACTGGTCGACCACCCACGGGTCGATGCCCATGCCAAGAAATGCTTCTCTTGTCGCCTCCATCGGCACATCGACGTGCGAGACGTCCTTGCCGACCGCCTTCGACACCGCGGCTGCAACCTCGTCGATCGTGATCGCGGCCGGGCCGGTGATGAAGTAAGACTTGCCGACGTGATCGCCGCTGACGAGTATCTCGATAGACGCTTCGGCAGCGTCACGCAGGTCCATCATCCCGATGCGGGCATCGCCAAGCGGCGAGTAGATGGCGCCGTCCGACTGAACACTTGCCGCGTTCGCCAGCTGGCCCTGCATGTAGTTGTGTGACTTGACGATCGTGTACGGCAGCCCGGAGGCAGCGACCTCTTTCTCCCCGAGCGCATGAGCCTTCGCGACAGGGATCCTGTCATCCTCGGTCGCCATGCCCGGCGTGTAGCGAATAAAGTGGCTCACGCCGGCGTTCTTCGCCGCTTCGATGCCGTTTCGCACCTGCTGCAGCACGTTCGGGTTCACGGCCGTCACGAGAAAGGCCGAGTCGATGCCCTCGAAGGCCGGCGCAAGCGACGACGGATCATCGAGGTCGCCGACAACGATCTCAGCGCCGGCGTCTTTCAGCGCGGCGGCCTTGCTCGCGTCCCGCACGAGGCACCTAACACTCTCGCCGCGTTCGAGCAGGCCCTGCGCCACCAGTCCGCCCGCCAGGCCGGTCCCGCCAAAGATCAGAAAGCTCTTTCCGGAGGTCTGGTCACTCATATTCGTGCCCCGTTCTGCCCAATCTCAAGGATGGTTGTCGCCGTCACGGCACGCCGCGATTCGGCGTCGTGATGAAGTGCGCGGCACTTTACCTGTCAATACTTTCTATGTCAACTATTGCTTGGTTAAAGGTTAATGGCTAAGGTTCCAGCATGACCAACAGGCTCGAAACGCCCGAGTACAGGGTTTTCTCAAGGTTCTTGATCGCCCACGCAAAGCTGATGCGGGAGTTCGACGCCACTTTGCGGGAGGTCTGTGACATCCCGCTCTCGTGGTTCGACGTCCTTGTTCACGTCTCGTTGGAGCCGGGCCAGCGGGTCACGCACACCCGGCTCGGCGAGAGGACGCTGATGAGCCAGGGCGGCGTTACAAGGCTCGTCGACAGGATGGTGAAGGCCGGGCTGGTGGCGAGGCGAGCATCACGGGCAGATCGCAGGAAGTCGTACGTGGTGCTCACCGATTCGGGCAGGGAGAAGCTGGCCGAGGCGATGCCGACGCAACTGGACTCGATACAGGAGCTGTTCGTTCAGCACCTGGAAGACGGCGATACCGAGGTGATGGACGGCTTCTTCAGGCGGGTGCTCGGCCTGGAGTAACGGCTGCAGTCAGGAGCTCTCAGCCCGAGCCCAACTGGTTCATCACCGTCGCCTTGATCTCTTTGGCGTCGTTCAGGTCCGGGTAGCGGCCGACAGAGTCCTTGTCGAACACCACCTTGCCGTCCAGCTTCACCTCGAAGATCCCCGAATCACCCGGCGTAAGGGTCAGCTTGATCTTGTTGCCGCCCGCCGCGTATATCTCGCCCCCAATCCAGAGGGCCACGCCGTGGTAGCCTCACGGCACGCAGTAGGTGATCTCCGCCTCTATCCTGGAATCTACCATCGGCCTTTCCCTTCGGCTGTTCAGGCCGCAGAACCAGTTCAGGTCTGCCGGCTCGCCGCAAGGCTAACACGTGGCTGATGACGCGCTTTTCGCGGATGTGACGTTTTGGCACGGGACGCTTGCCTCGATTGCTAGAATCGGGAGAGCGTCTGGTAGTGGCGCGCCCGCAAGCGGGCACCTGGCTGCGTACGGTGACGGCGAAAGCCGAGACAGCCGTGTTTCCTGAGCGAAGCGCAGCGAAGTCGAAGGACCTCTGGCACGCACGGCTGGTCCTCACAGCACGAGTTCTCTGCAGAAGAGACCCTTCGACTTCGCTCAGGGAACACAACAGACCCTCCCTCTAAACTCCCTCCCAGGCTGGGAGGGAGGACAGACAACCCCGGCTCTTCTGACAAGGCGAACATGTCCGAATCCTCAATCAAGATCGTCGGCGCCCGCGAACACAACCTGAAGAACGTCGACGTCGAGATCCCGCGCGACCAGCTCGTCGTCATCACCGGCGTCTCTGGCTCTGGCAAGAGCAGCCTCGCCTTCGACACCATCTATGCCGAAGGCCAGCGCCGCTACGTCGAATCGCTCTCCGCATACGCCCGCCAGTTCCTAGGGCGCATGGAGAAGCCGGACGTCGATCACATCGACGGCCTCAGCCCGTCCATCTCAATCGACCAGAAAGGCGTCTCCCGCAACCCGCGCTCAACCGTCGGCACCGTCACCGAGATCTACGATTACCTGCGGTTGCTCTTCGCCCGCGCCGGGCGTCCTCACTGCCACAACTGCGGCCGCCCGGTTCAGCGCCAGACAGTGCAGCAGATCACCGACTCAATCCTGCGGCTCGACGAAGGCAGTCGGATCCTGGTGCTTGCGCCAATGGTCACGCACATGAAGGGCGAGCACACGGCGATCCTCGAATCGGCGAGGCGTGACGGCTTCGTGCGTGTCCGCATCGACGGCGACGTACGGGACCTGTCCGAGGAGATCAAGCTCAACAAGAACCGGTGGCACGACATCCAGATCGTCGTCGACAGGCTGATCGTCCGGCCAGACACCGAGACAGGCCGCCTGACCGAATCTGTCGAGACTGCGCTGCGGCTCGGCGGCGGCACGATGCTCGCGACGGTGCTCGGCAAAGACGGCGCGAAGGACCGCGACGTCGTCTACTCGGAGAAGTTCGCCTGCGTGCACTGCGATATCTCAATCGCCGAGCTCGAACCCCGCAACTTCTCGTTCAATACGCCGTACGGCGCCTGCCCGACATGTACTGGCCTTGGCTTCCGGCTCGAAGTCGACCCTGACCTCGTGATCCAGGACAAGTCGCTGAGCCTGAACCAGGGAGCGATTGTGCCGTGGGTGTCGGCCGGCGCTAACTCGCCGTGGTACGCCTCGATGCTCGAATCGGTCGCCGAGCACTACGGCTTCTCCATGGACACGCCGATCCGTGAGATGGACCCGGAGCACCTGAAGATCATCCTCTACGGCAGCGGCGACAAGAAGATTCCTGTTGCGCACACCACACAGAAGGGCCGCGTCTACCGCTGGTCGACGGCGTTCGGCGGCGTGATTCCTTCGATGGAGCGACGTCATTCCGAGACCGAATCGGACTCGGTGCGAGAAGACATCGGCCGCTACATGTCGCAGCGCGCCTGCGCCACATGCAACGGCGACCGCCTGAAGCCCGAGGTGCTGGCTGTTTCGGTGCTAGGCATGAGCATCATGGACGTCACCCGCCAGTCGGTCGAAAAGGCGCTGCACTGGGTCGAGGCGTGCAAGACCGGCGTCTGGCCAAAGTCGGCGGACCGCAGCAAGCCGGAGCCTGCCGAAGAGCCGCTGAACGAGCGTGAGTCGGCGATCGCAGAGCAGATCATGAAGGAGATCGAGGCGCGGCTGGGCTTCCTGGAGCGCGTCGGTCTCGACTACCTGACGCTTGATCGCTCGGCCGGGACACTCTCCGGCGGCGAGGGCCAGCGCATCAGGCTCGCCACGCAGATCGGCTCCGGTCTGATGGGAGTGCTGTACGTATGTGACGAGCCATCGGTCGGACTGCATCCTTCAGACAACGACCGCCTGATCGAGACGCTGAAGCGGCTGCGTGACGTCGGGAACACGGTGCTGATCGTCGAGCACGACGAGGCGGTGATGCGTGCCGCCGACCACATCGTCGATCTCGGCCCCGGCGCCGGCGAGCACGGCGGCCACGTCGTGGCTGAAGGCCCGATAGACACCATCGAGTCCAATGACACCTCGGTCACGGGCGCTTACCTCAGCGGCAAGAAGAGCATCGAGGTCCCGGACGAACGCAGGCCCGGCAACGGCAACAGCCTCGTCGTCACAGGCGCACGCGAGAACAACCTTAAGAACATCTCAGTGTCGTTCCCGCTCGGCACGCTCGTCTGCGTCACGGGCGTTTCTGGCTCAGGCAAGAGCACGCTGGTCAACGAGATCATGTCGAAGCGGCTGGCACAGCACTTCCACAGGGCGAAGGACCGGCCCGGCGCGCACGACTCCATCGACGGCCTCGAGCACATCGACAAGGTGATCGATATCGACCAGTCACCGATCGGCCGCACGCCGCGCTCCAACCCGGCGACCTACACAGGCGTCTTCGGGCCGATCAGGGAGCTGTTCGCCACGATGCCCGAGGCGAAGGCCCGCGGCTACAAGGCGGGCCGCTTCTCGTTCAACGTCAAGGGCGGCCGCTGTGAGGCCTGCTCCGGCGCAGGCTATGTGCAGATCGAGATGCAGTTCCTGCCCGACGTGACGGTGCCGTGCGAGATCTGCCGCGGCGCTCGCTACAACCGTGAAGCGCTTGAGATCAAGTTCAAGGGCCAGTCGATCGCCGATGTGCTTGACATGACGGTGTCCGAGGCGGCGACGCTGTTCGAGAACATCCCGTCGGTCGCCAACAAGCTGACCACGCTGCGGGACGTCGGCCTCGGCTACATCAAGCTCGGCCAGCCTGCGACGACGCTTTCGGGCGGTGAGGCGCAGCGCATCAAGCTGGCGTCTGAGCTGTCGCGCCGCTCGACGGGCCAGACGCTTTACATCCTGGATGAGCCGACGACCGGGCTTTCGTTTGACGATGCGAACAAGCTGATGGTCGTGCTGCACAGGCTGGTCGACGCCGGCAACACGGTGGTGCTGATCGAGCACCACCTGGACCTGATAAAGAACGCCGACTGGCTGATCGACCTGGGGCCGTTTGCGGGCGACAGGGGCGGCAAGCTGGTGGCGGAGGGCACGCCGGAGTTCCTGGCGACGGTGAAGGCGTCTTCGACGGGCGATTACCTGCGCGACGTGCCGGGGATCGAGCCGGATAAGTCAGCGCCGGGCAAGGTTGGCAAGGCGACGAGGGCGAAGCGGACGGCGAAGAAGAAGGTTGTCGAGGAGGTAGTGCTGCCGGAGCGCCCCGCTGAGCTGAACGGAGCGAATGGCACAAGCCGCAGACGCCGCTGGCGCCGCCGTCGCAGAGGCGCCGCTGCCGCAAGGTAGGGTGTGGGTTCTCCCTCCCAGCTTGGGAGGGAGCTGGAGGGAGGGTCGGCAGTGATCTGTCATTCCGGACTTGATCCGGAATCCGTTTGGTAGGGGCGCCGCTTGCTGCGCCCGGTGGCGGCGAAGCCGCCACGTCTGCCATCCTGAACCAGTCGAAGGGTGCGCGTCGTAGTTCAGCGCCCTCGCTCTCTCGGCCGCGCCGGGACGTTTGTCATTCCGAACGATAGTGAGGAATCTGACCGCCCTTCCGGCAAGGATGTCGATTCCTCTCTTCCCTTGTGGAAGAGAGTCAGAGAGAGGGGATGTCGGCCAGAGGCCGACGGCCTTCACCCTTCCCTTCGGCTTCGCTCAGGGCAGGCTAGCTCAGGATGGCAGCGGTTTTTCTCCCTCTCCCGGTGAGGAAGAGGAACACGCCACCGCAGCTGACCGCTGACTTAGAGCGAACCCAAGATGGATCGCCCCGCCCACCGGGTCCCTCGTTCTAGCTCGGGACGACGGACGCCCCCCCAAAACCCCGTAGAAACCGCAGGTCTTCCTGGTGCTTTCACGTCCGGTGATCCGCCGTGGCTCGTTGCCTTGAGCCACGCGCCAAACAGTGCGTGTGAACTCGCCATGACCCTGAAGGCTCACCCGCATGAGCCAGTCGGCTCACCGCCATGGGGGTTTCTACGCACACCGGATGTGTAGCTAGCCTTGAGCCGGGTGATTTCAGGCGTCGATAACTTGTCAATAAGCGCAAACAGCGGGGCCGGCACAAGCGGCTCCGCAACACGACCGGATAAACAGCAAGGAAAACGTCCGGGAGCGAAAAAGATGACATTCATCAACGTACAGAACACATCCGATCACGCAGAGATCGTCCCCGCCCGAGGCACACTCGGCGTCGTCCTCAGCCCCGGCGAGAAGGCGACCGTATGCCCCGAGGGAGTAGTCGGCCAGGACCGCTTCTGGCACATGCTCTCCGAGGGCAAGATCACCGAGCGAGGCCGCAAGCGGGCCCGAGTCGTGCAGTTCATCCCTTACCACGACGACGGCGGATTTCACGACCGCGCAGCTTAATCCTCCGGCTGCAGGTCTAAGTAAGGGAGTCACAGGGTCGCCAATTCGGCGGCCCTGTTCTTTTTCGCCAGTTTTTCCGACGCAGGTCGCAGCTATCCTGTTTCGGTGAAGTACGCTCCTGAACCGACGCCTGAACAGCTCGCGGCACTGACCGGCGAACTGGCGCCGCGCGGCGAAGTCCGTTTCGACCACCGCATAGAAGGTGGTCTCGGCTGCACGATGGACGTGGTGCGAGTGCGTGAGCGGTCGGGCAGCGAGACGAGAGCGATACTGCGACGCCGCGGCATGTGGTCGGAGCACGACGACATCAACGCCGCACGGACCGAACTGGACGTGCTGCGACTGTTGAGAAGCCACGATGTGCCGGCGCCCGAACCGCTGTGGCTCGATGAGACCGGAATATTCGCCGAGCCGGCGACGCTGATCAGCTTCATCGACGGCGAGCCGCTGATGGCACCTGACGACCCGGTCGACTGGGCGACGCAGTTCGCACGGATGCTGGCGCGCGTCCACGACGTCTCGCCGGACGCTGAGATCCGCAGCCGCCTGACCGACTACAACTCGCAGGAGTCTGCTTCACTTGCCGGTTCTGAACCGCCAAAACGAGTTGCAGAGCATCACCTGGGACCGCGGCTGTGGTCAGCGCAGAAGGCCGAACTGCAGAAGACGACGCTTGAACAGGGCATTTTCCTGCACGGCGACTACTGGCCAGGCAACACTCTCTGGCAGGGCCAGCGCCTGATCGCCGTGGTTGACTTCGAACTGATAGGCATCGGCGACCCTGCGCTCGACGTCGGCACGGCGGTGGTGAACATCTGGTTCGAGCCGTGGCGGGCGGTGTCGGACGACTTCGTTGCTGTCTACAGGGCCGAGACCGGCCGCAGCCTCGATTCGTTGCGGTTCTGGTGCCTCAAGGAGCTGAAGCGCCCCATGCCGGACATCAGTCTTTGGCTGCCGTCGTTCCAGGATATGAGGTCGATGCCGGATTTCACCGCAGACGAGCTCCGGGCGCTGCACGACGGTTTGGTCCTGGAAGAACTGGACCGGACCTAACCTCTCCCGCCCGCCAGCTGTTTCGCTTCCGGCAACCTCCGCAGCCGCAGCATCGCCAGCGTCCCTACTACAGGCCCGATAGCCAGGATCGCGAACGCCACACCCCAGCCGGCGGCGTCCTCCAGCACCGGCACGAGCCAGATCGAACCCGCAGTCAGCAGAAACCCGAGGCCGGTCTGGAACGTCAGCATCGTGCCTCGATACTCGTCCGGCGCAAGCTCCGTGATCGCGGTCGAGAACTGCGCCGAGTCCGAGATCACCGTCGCTCCCCATACCAGCGCCACGATCACGATCAGCGGCGCCAGGCTCACCGGCAGGAAGCCGATGAACACCGCCATCCCGCCAGACAGCACCATCAGCAAACTCGTGACGCCGGTGCGGCCCATCCTCTCGGCCAGGATCCCGGCCAGCGGACTCGCGACTGCGCCGACGAGGAACACCAGGAACGTCAGTGCGCTCGCCAGGTCGAGCGAGTCGCCGATCAGCGGCCGCACTCCGATCACCACCGCCATGAAGGCGCCGATCCACGCCCACATTGCGTAAAGCTCCCACATGTGGCCCAGGTAGCCGACCAGCGTCAGCCGCATTCCGCGGTCAGTGAATAGCGTCAGCATCGAGGACGGCCTGAACTTCGCAGACGGCGCCTCGTACGGCCCGTCGCTCACCAGCACCCGCATCGCTGCTCCGCCGCCAAACGCCAGGAATGAGCTGCCGAGTATCACTGCCTGCCAGTTGTCGACGAATATCGAGCTCAGCAGGTGCGGCGACCCGGAGCCGAGGGTGAGCGAACCGACCATCATCCCCAGCGCGAAGCCGCGACCCTTCGTGAACCAGCCGGCGAGCACCTTCATTGCCGGCGGGTAGACGCCGCCGAGGAACGCGCCGGTGCCGAACCTGATCAGGATGAGCAGCGGCAGGTTGTCGATCGGTATGACGAGCAGGTTGAGCGCGCCTGCGCCGACGGCTGATATGAAGAACAGCGTGCGAGAGTTGAGCACGTCGGCGAGGTTGGTGAGCGCTATTGCGACGGTGCCGAAGACGAAGCCGAGCTGCACGGCGATGGTGAGCCATGCGACGTCCGATTCTGTGAGCCCTTTTTCGGCTTCGAGCGCGGTGGATATGGCGTTTGTCGAGAACCAGACGGAGAGGCCGAAGAGTGACGCGAGTGAGACGATGAGCAGTGTCCGGCGCCGGGCGCGTGATTCTTCCTGTTCCGAACGGAAGGCGGTTCCCGGCGCAGAGGTCGTCTGACTCATAGCGAATTCGATGTTAGCTTGTTGGTCCGGGGTGTCTTCTTGTTGCTCTCAGCTTCGGATGCCCTCTGGGCGCGAGTTAGAGGGTGGGTGTCTTTGGTAGGGGCGCCGCTTGCTGCGCCCGGTGACGCCGGAGGCGGCACGTCTGGCTTGTCCTCAGAAGACAATTGGCTGTCCCCCTTCACCCCCTCCCAGGCTGGGAGCGGGAAGACCGCCACCCTTCGACGGGCTCAGGATGGCGTTCTGAATCTGTCAGGCCACCGATACATGACCGGTCAGATCTCTCCCTGCGGTCGAGATGACAAACTAACTGCCGCCTCACCACTGACCACAACCGGAGTTTGAACTTGGTCTCAGCTGACACGGCGTACTTCCAGGACGGCCTCCACGGCAACCACTGCTTCGGCTGCGGGGCGTGGAACGACAGAGGGCTGCGCATCAAGAGCTTCTGGGACGGCGACGAGTCGGTGTGCGTATTCGAGCCGCAGTCGCACCACGCCGCCATGCCGCCAGACGTCATGAACGGCGGCATCATCGCATCGGTGATCGACTGCCACAGCGTCTGCACCGCCATTGCCGACGCCTACCGACTAGAAGGCCGTGAAGTCGGCGAAGGACCGAAGATCTGGTACGCCACCGGGTCGCTGCGCGTGAACTACAGGCTGCCGACGCCGATCGCCGGGCCGATCACAGTGCGATCAAAGATCACCGAATCGAGCAGAAAGAAGACGGTGCTGTCGGTGCAGCTCTTCTCATTCGAAGACGAGATGACGTGCGATGGCGAGGTGCTGGCGATCAGGGTGCCGGACGAGTGGGCAGACCCCGGCGGCCTGTTGAAACACCTGAAGAAATAGACGGCTCAGCCGGGTTACCGACGGGTCGCTCAGCGGCGGCCCTGGGTCCAACCGGCTGGAGCGAGACTCACAGCGACGGCTCTCTCCCCTTCCTGCACACGTAGATGCAGTTTGTCGGGTTTGAAGACTGCAGTATCTGCACGTCGACCAGGCCCGTCTTCGCCAGCATCTCCAGCGCAAGCTCGCGGCCCCACACCGTGCCCAGCCCGGCGCCGCCCTCCGCCAGCGAAACCGTCATGCAGTGCATTGTGCTTACGGTGTACAGGTAAGGCGCCAGCGGGTTGTCCAGGTTGTTCCGCAACTCGCTTGAAGCATCGATGTCGATCATCAGGTAGACGCCACCGGGAGCGAGGCAGCGGCCGATCGCGTCAAGCGCCGCCTGCGGGTCAGCCTGGTCGTGTACGGCGTCGAACGTGGTCACCAGGTCAAACCCGCCGTCCTCCGAGATCTTCGTGCAGTCCTTGACCTCGAAGCGGACGTTCTGCAGCGCCATCTCGGCCGCTTCGGAGCGAGCCGCCTCGATGGCATCGGCAGCTATGTCGTAGCCGGTGAAGGTGGATGCCGGATACGCCGCGGCCATCAGGTTAAGGTTGTGTCCTGTGCCGCATCCAACATCGCAGGCCTTGATGCCGTCCGTCAGCCGCTCCTCCAGCCCCGGAACGACCCGGATGTAGCCGTCGATCAGCATCTCGTCGTACTCGCGGCGGAAGCGCTGGTCCATGAGCGCGGTGAACTCGGGCCTGAACGCCGAGTAAGGCACGCCGCCGCCCTCTCGAAACGCCGTAGCCACCGCATCGACGTGCTTGCCGAGGTAGGTCAGCAGTCCGGCGTTGACGGCCCTATTCGGAGCGCCGTTGCCAGCGAGGCTGACAGCGTGCTCTACCGGCAGCAAATAGGTACCCGTGACGTCGTCGAACTCCATGATCCCGCCGCTGGTCACCGCGCCGAGCCACTCGCGTACATAGCGCTCTTCGAGGCCCGCTCGTTCTGCTAGCTCTGCGCTGGTGGCGGGGCCTTCAGCCGCGGCGTCCCAGAGGCCGGTTCGGAACCCGACGTCGATCATCAGCGTCAGCGCGGCGCCGACATATATGTCGCCGATCCGCTCTCGGAACTTTTCAGCCTTGACCCTGTTCAAACGGTTCAGCTCTCTCTCGAATGTTTCGACTCGTCGTCGGCTTCGGACGGCTTACGCAGCCTGATCAGCACGCTCTCCTTCGCCTTGGCGCGGATCATCGATCTTCGCACCCAGCCGCGGCGCAGCAACCCTGCGGCGATGGCATCGATATCGTCTGTCACCACGTCCGGCGACATCACGACGCGCTCACCCTTCAGGTACACGGGCAATTCGCCACCGTCCTCGATGTTCCGCCACCACTGCCTGCGCCGGTACGTCATCACCGAGATGCCGTGCTCGCTCGACTTATAGTTGACCGGCACGAGGTACACACGGCCGCTCCTGCGCCCCGTGATCTCGAGCAACACAACGTTGTGACTGAACAGCCAGTGAAGGCGGCTGCGCAGCGCCCGCCGCACGAACCCGTTGCCGACGGCCAGAAACGGTTTGATCAGTCTGTTCATCTCATTCTGAGTAGCCGGACGAATCCGCGCACGCACGGCGCAGTGTATTAGGAATCGCCGTTAGTCGAGACGCCTGCGCTCAGTCCGCCACCGCACAGGAAACCGAACTTGTCGTTTTCAGAGACGCTCAACCACTACTCGCTGGTGATCGCATTCCCGGTGCTCATCCTGGCGCTGTTCCTGCTGCTGCCGATCAGGCGGTGGCGGGACCGCATCCCGCTCTACACGGCGGTCCTCGTGCTGGGGCTGATCGGCTTCGCACTCCTGCGGCCCGGCGGCAGCACCGTTTCGTCGACCGAGGAAGCGAACCAGGTCCTGGCGTCCGGCCAGCCGGTCTTCGTCGAGTTCTTCTCGAACACCTGCACGATGTGCCTGGCGAGCGAGCCGAACGTGAAGAGCCTGGAGTCCGAGATCGGCGACCGGGCGCAGGTGCTGCGGCTGAACGTGCAGGACGGCCTTTCGGTGCCGCTGATGCGCGAGTTCAACGCCTTCACAACGCCGACCTTCATCGTGTTCAACGACCTGGGCCAGGAGGTGTGGCGCCAAACCGGCACGATACTGGACAAAGGCGATGCGCTCGAAGCGCTGGGGCTGAGTTAGCGGCCACCACTCTGCGCTGCCAGCAGCGCCTCTACTTCGTGGCGGGACTCCGGAACGCCCTTGAGCCCGACGCGGCTGACACAGATCGCAGCAGCGGTCGATGCGAACCTCCCCGCCTGCTCGACGCTGTGGGTCTCTGAGAAGCGGACAGCGAAAGCGGCTGCCCAGACATCACCCGCGCCGGTCGTGTCGACTACTGCCGGCGGCTCAACGGCCGCGATCTCGTGCTCGCCGCCTTCATAGAAGATCGTCGCGCCGCGACTACCGCGCGTCACCGCAAGCACCTGCGCCAGCTGTCTCCAGCCCGCCAGGTCACCGGCGGCTTCGGCTTCTTCCTCTGACAGCACGACAAGGTCCCACGGCCCGGTTATCTCTGACACTTCGGGCGCCAGCAGCGTGATCGAACCGTCAGCTGCGACATCTCGAAACCAGCCCTGCGGTACGAGGCATACGAACTCCGACCAGAACCAGCTGCGGCAATCGAGAGGCAACTCATCGAGCAGCGGGCAGGCGAACACGATCGATGCGTTCCTGCCACGCTGGCCAATGGCGCCCAGCGACTCGTCGATCGCCGGTGCGCCGCTGAGAAGACGCTGCCTGCGGGAATCGCCCTCGACCCAGTCCTCGAAGATCGTCTGCTCGCCGTCAGGGTCGACGCTGGTCTCCAGCGTGCCGGAGTCGATGCCTGCGCTGCTGCCGGACCGGGCGTCGGGTCCGGTGGCCGCCACCACGGCGGCCCGCTCGCCAGTCAGGAGCCACGCCGTGAGCGCGGTGTAGACGGACGCGCCGCCGTGCTCAGGCTTGGAGCGCTCCCCGTTCGCGCCGATATGGATGTCCTGCGACTGGTGGCCGACGCCAAGGTACTTGATCGGCGGAAGGTCGTTTTGCGAAGCGCTGCTCACGGCCTGTGATCCCGATCTGGCCCGGAACCTACCTGCGGGGCAGTATGACCACTCGCCGCTGGTTGCCCTCGCCCTCGCTCTCGGTGCGCACACGCCGGTGCGATGCGAGCGACATGTGGACGATGCGTCGCTCGCCCGGCGGCATCGGGTCGAGCGCCGATGATCGGCCGCTACTGGCGACCCTTCCGGCTGTCCTGCGCGCCAGGCGTCGCAGCATGTCCGCTCGCCGCTGCCGGTAGTCCTCGACGTCGACGACAACGAATGCCTTACGTCCGAGCTGGCGGCTCACCACCATACGCACCAGGAACTGCAGCGCCTGCAGCGTCTCGCCACGCCGGCCGATCAGCAGCCCTGCGTCCTCACCCTCGATCTCGAAGACGAGCGAGCCGTCCTCGGTGTCGTCGCGCACATACGTCTCGGCGATCACGCCCATCGTTGCCAGGAAGTAGTCGAGCACCTCTGCGACAAGCTGCTCGGCCTCGGTGTCACGCTCGCGCGGCGGCCGGTCCTCCTCGCGCTCTTCTTCGAAGTCAGGCTGCGCGTCGTCATCTGAGAAATCGTCGTCCGCGCCGCCGTCGTCCTGCTCGTCCCGGACCGCGACCGCTGAATCGTCTTCCGGCTCGGATCGCCGTCCTCCACGAGACCTCCCACTTCGTCCCCTGCCACCTCTCGCACGACCGCCACGAGCCCGCCCACGAGAGCCGCGCCGCGGACGCTCCTCCTGTTCCTCTTCTTCCTCAGCCGGTTCGGCAACCTCCGCCTCAGGCGCGGCCGCCTCGGCTTCGTCCTCGTCCGCCTCTTCGGCCTCGCGCGCAGCCGCGGCGGCCTGTCCGACCAGGGTTATCTCGATCCGGGCCGGCTCGCCGCCAAAGCCAAGAATGCCCGATCTGCCCGGGCTGACGACCCTTATCTCAACGTCTTCGAGATCGACGCCGAGAGTTGCGAGTGCGTCTTCGGTTGCCTCGTCTACGGTCTTGCCGGTGAACATCCGTGGACTGTCCATCTGTTTCCTTCTCCCCGGTCTGATCGTCATCGCTTTCAGATTCGCCAGATTCGTCGGACACGAGCGCTGTGGCGGCCGCGGAGCCGCCCTTCGGATTCGCCAGCAGCTTCGCCCTCTCCTCGGCGCTGCCCAGGTACGCACGTCCAAATATCAGCACAGGCTGCCTGCCGCCGACGTAGTACTGGATCACTATGCCGACGATGTTCGAGAACAGGATGTAGAGCGCCAGGCCAGCCGGGAACTGGAACGTGAAGAACCCGAACATGATCGGCAGCATCCACAGCATGATCTGGTTTGTCTGCTGCTGCTGAGGCGTTGTCGCCGTCTGGTTTCCGGTCGTCATCTTCTGCTGCAGCCACATCGTTGCGCCAACGAGTATCGGCAGCGCGAAGTTCCAGGGCAGCGGCGCTCCCTGTACGAAGTCGACAAGGTCCACGCCAAGGAACTTGCTGTTGATCGGCACGCTCGATATCGCAGGGTTCCAGGAGTAGAACGCCGCGGACAGGTTCGCCAGCCCCTCGGGTGTCGGCGGCATCGTACGCAGGATCGCCCTGTAGAGCCCGAACCAGATCGGCATCTGGATCACGAGCGGCCCGAGACATCCGATCGGGTTGACACCTGCCTCGCGGTACAGCTTCATCGTCTCCGACGAGAGTTGCCGACGCTCCGCAGGCCCCTTGTTCTTGTACTTGTCCTGCAGCGCCTTCAGCCTGGGCTGCAGCTCCTGCATCTTCTTCATCGACCGCGTCTGGCGGATCGTCAGAGGGATCAGCACGATGCGGATGAAGATGGTGAAGACAATGATGCTGAGGCCGAAGTTGCTGAACAGCACATCCGCCAGCAGCGCAAGGCTGTTGATCATCGGCCGCATCAGCAGCTCGTTCCAGAGGATGCCGAGGAACTCCATCAGGCATCGCTCCGATCCGAAGCGGCGGCGTGGAGAGCGGCTAGCCGCATGCCTTGCCCTCCCCCTTGGCCTCGATGCAGTTCAGCAAGCTCAGTGACGTGGGTTGGTACTGCCGCAGCTGGCCGTTGTCGGTGTGAGCGAAGATCACGTCGTTGCGGACCACCGGGCTCGACTTGATGCCGCGGCCGTCTGAGTCGAACGCACCGCTCACCTGTCCGGTAGCGAGCACGACTATCGAGATGTCGCCTTCGCCCGACGCCACGGCCAGCGCGGGACCGCGGTTGCTCTCGAATATGGTCGGCCGTGCGATGATCTCGTCGCCAACCTCGGCCGGGTTTTGCCAGCGCGGCTGACCGGTCTGGGCGTTGAGCGCGAACACCTTGCCCGGCAAACTGGCGACGTAGAGGATGCCGTCCTGAAGCAGCGGCTCGGCCCAGACCCAGCCGCCGGTGTCGAACTTCCATTCAGACCGCGAATCGAGCACGCTCGAGTTCGGGTTGGCTCGCCTGTTCGACAGGTCGAGCGCGTACACATCGTCGCCAAGGCTGCCGAAGTAGATAGAAGAGCCGCTCACATGCGGCGTCCCGGCAATAGCGCCGCCGGCCTCGAAGCTCCACTGGATGCGGTCCGACGGATTGGCGGTGAAGCGGCTATTGTCTGAAAGGTCGACAGCGTAGAGCGTGCCCTTGAGCGTGCCGAAGTAGGCGATGTCATCGACGACGGTGATGCCGCCCCAGATGGCACCATCGACAGGTATTCGCCACCTCTCACGTGCGCTCACCTGCTCAGCGAGCTCACGACCGGCGTCACTCGTCGGATCGAGACCGATCAGGAAGCCGGGCGGATTCTCGTCATCGCCGATGGCAGATGTGCCGACCGCGATCGTCGTCTCGCCAACGCCGACGCTGCCCACCAGCCTCGTTTCGTACTTGACGGTGCCGGTGGCCCAGGCTGAGCGGCCGGTAGCGATATCGACGGCGTACACCTCGCCGTCGCAGTTGTTGCCTCGGCAGCGGAAAGCAGAGCCGTAGATGGTGCCGTTACTGACCTGCGGCGTGCCGTACACCTCGCCGAGGTCATCGTCGTCCTCCGCCGGGTAGACCCATGACTGGTCCAGCAGCCCGGTCGTACTGTCGACCCGGACGATGCGGCCGTCCTTCGAGCCGATGTAGAGGAAGTTGTCTTCCTGCGCGATGCCCGACCATCCGCCCTCCGGGTTCAGGTCGTTGACACAGGCGGCGAGAGCGAACAGCGATGCCAGTAGCGACAGCAGCAGCTTTGCCTTGCGCGGCCGGACTGCGGCGCGCAGAAGACCTGCTCGGGAGGTCGAGGCCTGTTCGGTTTTCAACTTGAGGAAGCGGATCTCTGGCTCTATCGGAATCTTTTTGAGTGACCTGCGCCGGTGTTGCGCGGCGCAGGACGAACTGTCCTGTTTTCTACTCGGCAGGATGCGTCGCCGGACCGTCGCCGGCGAGGCGCGCATGTTGCGCGGCGAACTCCTCATCGGGCACAGCCGGGTCGTAGCCTCCCTCGGCGCCGGGCCTGCAGCGCAGCAGGCGCGACGCGGTCTTCGCCGTGCCCTTGAGCACGCCGTACGCCTCGATGGCGTCGGCCGCGTACTCTGAGCACGACGGCGAGAAGCGGCACTGGCCGGGCATGTAGGGCGAAAGCGTCGCCCT
>JANQEF010000066.1 GCA_028278465.1 Dehalococcoidia bacterium
AGGGCGACCGTTGAGTACTCACAGACTCACGGCGTCAGTCTTCGCGCCGCCGCGTACAACATCGCCGTCAAGCGATTGACGGAAGCGATCGAGCTGCGAGGTTTCCTGAAGTAGTTGAGTGGCCGGTGATCAGATTCGCGCCGGCACGACGAACCCGAGTTTTTTCGCTCGTGCGAGTTCGGGTTCTCCGGACGCGGTGGCGGCCGAGGCTTCATCGATCTCACCGGAGCTACTCTGTTCTAGCAGCGCAGTGATAGCCGGAAACTCCTCGAAGCGCGCGAGGTAGTCATGGTAGATGCGTCGACCTGATACGTAGCACCAAGGCGCGAGTTGCCAGGTTCCTGCGGCGATTTGGTCGGATCCCGATCCGGGCGAAGCTGCGGCATTCCGGTTCGGCAATGGTCCCGTGATGGCATCTACGTATGCAGAGCGCATCTCCTCGAGATCGAAGCGTTCGGTAACTGCTGCTGCATCGGCCTGAGCGTCTCTCGGTGTGGATATCGACTCCAGCACCGCGTCCACAGCGGCATCGATGTCGCCGTAGTCGAAGTGCGAGGCTCCTGCGATCCCCTCCTGCTCCCTGAATGCACCGACTCGTGCGCAGACCGCGGGAGTGCCGACGGCTACCGACTCCAGCGGAACCAGTCCGAACGCCTCGACAAAGCTGCCGGGACACAGCGTCACGTCTCCGGCGGCTAAGTAGCCCGGCATCTGGCCCGGTGCCAGCCACTCATGCAGTTCGAGCAGATCGGCGCCGCCAAGCGACTCAGTCAATGCCGTCACTGATTCTCCGGCGAGATTCGCCTCGTCCGCCGAACCATCCGGCTGCAGCGCAGGAACGAGCAGCCGCACTCGCCTCTCCGGCAGACGCTCTTGCAGCGCAACCGCGATCTGGATCGATTCGGCTATGCCCTTCTCAAGGTGAAGGCGGTGCGGGTGGAGCAGCAGCAGGTCGCCCGGTCGTCGCAGTTCGATGCCGGCGGGCAACTCCTCGCTGACCGGCCATCCCGGGGACATGATCCCGTTCGGCACCACGACCAGCTCACCGGGATCAGTCACGATGCCGGCCGAAGCCTCGATGCAGTCTCGCAGGTACGCTGACGGAACGATGGTGCGAGCCGCGGGAAGAGTGAACGCCGACAGCAGCGCCTCCTCGTAGACGAAGTCGTGGAGCGTACGAACGATCGGGAGATCACCCAGTGCAGCCCGCATGTAGATCGCGTCGGCGTGCAGGTACGCACGGTCAGCCCGTTCGGCACCGTCCTGCAACGAGCGCCACGCAGAGGTCAACCTGTGCGGTGCTGTCTGATACGGCGCTGGAAAACCACCTCGAAGCTCCAGCACAGGCTCGATCACAGCGCCACGAGGAGTTTCGAAGCCATCGGCGTCACCTGCGTCCAGGGACAACACCCGCACCTCGTGACCGGCTTCAGCGAGCGCATCGACCGCTTCCATCAAGATCCGCTGGGAGCCGCCCATGACCCGGTCTGGGAAGAGCGGAGCGACCGACACCGCCAGCACGCGCATCCGAACTGCCCTACCGCTCGACGAAGTCGCCGAAGCGGCCCTGGAACCACAGCATCGGCTCGCCTTCTCCAATGCTCAGGCACTCGACCTCTGCGACGAACAGCGTGTGATCGCCCGCCTCGTGCTCGGAGACCACGCGGCAGTCCATAGCCGCCAGCGCCTCGCCGATGACTGTCGATTCGCCGAGTCCGCAGAAAGGGATGGTCGCCGTCTGATCGCGCTCTTCGGGCGGTTTCGTGTAGTGCCTTGCGATCTCCCGCTGGCCTGTGCCGAGGATGCTCAGACCAAACCGGCGGCTGGCCTTGATGAGTGGGAACGTGTTCCGGTTGTGGCCGATGCAGGCAAGGGCAAGCGGCGGCGAGAGCGAGACCGACACCACACCATTGGCTGTCATGCCGTGTGTGCCGCCGTCCGGCTCAGGCGTGGTGATCACGGTCACGCCGGTGCCGAAGTTGGACCACGCCTGCCGGAAGTTTTCGGGAGTGACCGCTTCGCCGGTCAAGGCTGTCTCCTCGCCCTGAACTCCGCCGGTTCGAACTGAACCGATGCTCGGCGAGAGATTACACGATCTCAGAGCGCGGACGAGGATGCTAGCGAACAGGAGCTGCACAAAAAGAGACCGGCCTGCGGTTCGCAGGCCGGTCTCCAGTTAGCTATTCGATTCCGGTGAGCAGAGTGCGCTGCCTCAGAGAAGACTACTCCTCTTCGCCCGCCTCCGCTTCACCAACGGCTACGCCATCACCGTCTTCATCCTCGACAGAGGCCTCGGTGTCGGAGTCTTCTTCATCGGTGGCGCCGTTGCCATTCCCGTGCCGCAGAGTCGCAGGATCAATCTCCTGCGCCGCCTGCCTGCGCTGATCGAGAACTCTGATGGCGCTGATGTTGTCGCCGGACTCGGGCAGCACGATCTTCACACCCTGGGCGTTGCGACCCGTGAGACGAATCTCACCGATGTTGGTACGCAGGACCTGTGCCTTCTCGGTCAGCAGGAACAGCTTGCCCTCGGAATCGGTCCTGATCTCCTCGTTCACCACCGCGGCTGCGGCAACCTTGCCGGTCTTAGTTGTGACCTTGAGAGTGATCAGCCCCTTGCCACCCCGGCGCTGCGGCCTGTAGTTGCGCAGTAGCGACAGCTTGCCGTAGCCCTTGCGGCCGACGATCAGCAGATAGCCATCGTCATCGACCACATCGAGGGCAACGATCTCGTCGCGCCTCTCGAGGCCCATGCCCTTAACGCCGCCCGCGTTGCGCTGGCGTGCCGGCACATCCTCGGAAGCGAAGCGGATCGACAGCCCTTCCCGGCTGACCAGCACCAGATCCCGCTCTGCGGTCGCAAGACAGGCGCCGACAAGCTCGTCTCCGGGCTTCAGCTTGAAGCCGATCAGGCCCGAGCGGTTGATGTTCCTGAGCAACGGCAGGTGCATCCGCTTGACCTGGCCCTTCTTCGTGGCCATCACCAGGTAGGTGTCTTCAAGCAGGCTGGAGACGCAGATTACCGCCTGCACCTCTTCTCGCGGCTCGATGTTGAAGCCGAGATTCTGCACCGGAGTGCCGCGGCTGGTCCGCGACTGGTCCGCAGGCAGCTCGAACACACGTGACGAGAAGACACGTCCGCGCGTCGTAAAGAACAGCAGCGTGTCGTGGGTGTCGGCCACCTGCATGTGCGGCGTGACATCCTCCTCCTTCGACATCCGCTGGCCCTTAACACCCTTGCCGCCGCGGTGCTGCGCACGGTAGGTGTCCAGGTTGACGCGCTTGATGTAGCCGCTGTTGGAGAGAGTGATGACGACGTCGCGGTGAGGCTCCATGTCCTCACGGCGCCACTCGCCGAGCTCCTGTTCGTGGACCTCGGTCCTGCGGTCCTGTCCGTACTTCCGCTTCATCTCGCGGGTCTCGGTGCGGACAACGCCACGGACCTTCTCAGGGCTGCCGAGCAGCTCTTCGAGCTCCTGGATCGTCTTCAGCAGCTCGTTGTACTCGTTCTCGATCTTCTCTCGCTCAAGCGCTGCCAGGCGGCGGAGCTGCATGTCCAGGATCGCTTGCGCCTGGATCTCGGAGAGATCGAACTCGGACATCAGGTTTGAGCGGGCGTCTTCGACATCCGACGACCCGCGGATGATCTCGATCACCCGATCAAGGTTCTCGATAGCTGTGCGCAGTCCTTCGAGAACGTGGACTCGCGCTCGCGCTTTTCGCAGGTCGAACTCGGCGCGCCTGCGGATCACCTCTTCACGGAACTCGATGTAGTGGCGCAGCGCCGCCTTGAGCGTCAGCACACGAGGAGTGCCGGACACGAGGCCGATCATGTTGACCGAGAAGGAGGAGCGAAGCGCGGTGTGCTTGTACAGGTTGTTGAGGATCACCGCCTGCGCGGCGCCTCGTCGAAGTTCAAGAACGATTCGCATCCCCTTGCGGTCCGACTCATCGCGAACCTCGGAGACGCCTTCCAGCTTCCGCTGCTTGATGAGCTCGGCGATGCGTGCGACCAGGTTGGCCTTGTTCACCTGGTACGGGATTTCGGTGAACACCATCCGCTGCCGATCAGTGCGCGAGACCTCTTCGATCTCATGCTTCGCCTGCATCATGATCCGGCCGCGGCCGGTGGCGTATGCGTCGCGAATTCCGGCCTGGCCCCAGATCTCGGCGCCAGTCGGGAAGTCCGGGCCCTTCACGAACTGCATCAGGTCGTCGACCGTTGCGTTCGGGTGCGCGACGAGGTGGATGATGGCGTCGCAGAGCTCGGTCAGGTTGTGTGGCGGGATATTGGTCGCCATGCCGACGGCGATGCCCGCAGCGCCGTTCAGCAGCAGGTTCGGCAGGCGGGCCGGCAGGACCGTCGGCTCCTTGAGCGACTGGTCGAAGTTGTCTGCCCAGTCGACCGTCTCGCGGTCGATGTCGCCGAGCACGAACTCGGTGACGGGTGAGAGGCGGCATTCGGTGTACCGCATGGCGGCCGGAGGGTCGCCATCGACGGAGCCGTAGTTGCCCTGGCCGTCGACGAGCGGGTAGCGCATGCTGAAGGTCTGCGCCATTCGCACCTGCGCCTCGTACACCGGACTGTCGCCGTGCGGGTGGTACTTGCCGAGCACCTCACCCACCAGGCGGGCGCTCTTCTTGTACGAAGAGGTGGGCCGCATGCCCTGGTCGTGCATCGCGTACAGGATGCGACGCTGCACCGGCTTGAGCCCGTCCCTGACATCCGGAAGCGCCCGCGTGACGATGACGGACATGGCGTAATCCAGGTACGAATTACGCATCTCCTCTTCAATGCCTACAGGCCGAACCTCACCTATGCCTTCAGTAACCATTCTTCACTCCCGGATTGCGGGTCAACCAGGGCTTTCGCTGCAGAGCCTGCCAAACACGGCGAATTCACACCGAACACGACCGTTTCGGTGCGTTAACTGGCGCGCTTAATCGAGGATAGTGTCTCGGGATGCGAAAGCTGAGAACAAATCAAGTTCAATTCTACGCCTTTCCCGCTCGCGCGTACAGGCGCGCACGCGCGTGAGAAACCCTGCAGCCTACTGCTCTCCGGCTGCACGTTCGACGAGTGCTAGCAACAGGCTGTCGAAACCGGAAGGCAGCGAGTCGATCTCATGAGCGTTCCACTGCACGCCGATCACCCAGTTGCGGCCAGGAAGCTCGAAGGCGGCGATGGTGCGGTCTTCCCGGTAGCAGGACGCCATGAGGTCTGGCGCAAGCTGGTTGGCCGAGATGCCTTCCGTGTTGCTGAACGGAACGCTGACCCAGCCTGAGCCTGCAATCGTGTAGGAGAGCTTCGCGCCGGGCGAGATGAAGATCGGACTCTTCGCCGGTGCTTCAGAAGCGTTCTGCAGGCGCATGGGAGGCTTTCCGCCAAGCGCGCAGTTGAGGGCGTGCATGCCCCAGCCGACGCCGAGGACCGGCATCTCTCGCTTCAGCGCATCGGTGAGCACGTCTGGGACGTCGCCGTCAAAAGACGAAGTGCCTATCGCCAGCAAAGCGCCGACTTCGTTAGGTATTTGAGCGTCGTCCGTTACGGCTATCGGCAAGCCGTCGCCGTGTTCGACTGCCAGAAAAAAGTCGGACGGGGTTTCTGCGCTGGACGTCAGGACCGCCACGACACCGGCGCCGGTCTGCTCAGTAGCCACCAGAAGTCAGGCCTGCGGGAAACGGGTCGGGAAGATCAGAACGGTATGCCCCAGAGACCCATCCACTCTTCCATGTTGCGCTCGATCACCATGCCCTGCCTGCGGGCTCGAGAGGCGAGTGAGACTTCGGTGGGCTTGTCGCGGTCGCCGGTCGATTCGCCGGTCGGCACGAATGGGTAGAACGACTTTCGGTCGTAGCGGTAGATCCAGTAGGTGCGCAGGCCGGAGCGGAACGAGTTGTCGTCCACGGTGCCCGTAAAGTAGAGCTCGAAAACGGCCGCCAGCAGGTTGCCTGCGCCGCCGTTCGCTCCCATCGCATTGCCGACGGTGTAGACAGACGAGACCAGGTCTTCGAAGTTCCCGTCCTCCATCACCACCCAGCGCATGCCGTGATCATCGTCCTGGATCTCGAAGGCGGTCTTGGTAGCGCCGGGACCTGAGTAGAGGACCGGGTCGAGCTCTTGCTTCAGGTCCCTCATGAAGGGGTTCGATTCGTCGTTCCTGAAGATCAGGCCGCCACGGCGGGAAGGGCTGATCTCGCCTCGTGCCATCAGGCGCTGCTCAGCGCGGATGATGCTGGACATGACAGACCAGTCTGTTCTGGCCTGCGGCCGCCTGCCGAAAAGTCGGTCCAATACCACTAAGCTACTGCCTCTCTCTACCGCATGCCGAACGACATCCGCCGCTCCAGCTCTTTGAGCCTGCGGATGCGCTCTTCAACGGGCGGGTGTGTGGAAAACAGGCTGCCTACGCCGCTGCGCAGCGCAATGGGAGCGAACAGGAAAGCGCTGGCTGTCTGGAGCCTGCGCAGGTCCTGGTCCGGGATGCGAGCCATCTGGCCGGTGATCTTCTCGAGCGCAGAAGCAAGCGCTCCCGGATCGCCGGATATCTCGGCGCCACTGTGGTCCGCGCCGAACTCTCGATAGCGGGTCAGCGCCAGCACCAGCAGCTGGCCGACGAAGTAGACGACGATCGTCACAACGTACACAAGCAGGATCGCGCTGGCGTTGTTGTCCCTGCGGCCGCCCAGCCCGCCGAACAGCATGCTCCAGAAAAACATCGTCATCAGGAAGCTGGTCAACGTCACCAGGAAGTTGCCGATGGCGAGCACTCGCATATCGCGGTTTCTGACGTGAGCCAGCTCATGGGCAAGAACAGCGTCGAGTTCACGGTCGCTGAGACGCTCCCTGATGCCGGTCGTGACAGCGACAAGAGCGTTCGAAGGGTTGCGGCCGGTAGCGAAGGCGTTAGGCACGTGTGAGTTGATGACAGCGACCTTTGGCATCGGCATCGAGGCGCGGTCCGCAAGCCGTTTGATCGATCTATGGAGTTCCGGCTCCTGCTGCTCGGTCACGAGCTTCGCTCCCGACGCCCACAGGATCATGCGGTCCGACATGAAGTACTGGAACAGCGCGAAGCCGCCGACGATCACCCCGATGAAGACGATCTGGACCGAAAGCGTCCAGAGCACCAGGGCGAAGATTGCGTACAGGATCCCGAGCATGAACATGGTGAAGTACATGCGGGAAACCAGGCCCGGGTCGCGCCTGAACTTGCGCATCCCTAGACTTGTCATCAGTTCCTCCGAAGGGTTTGGGAGATCAAAGCTATACAGCGAACTCGAAACGAGGTCGAAGAGCTGCACACACTTTCGAACGATCCCCTAGGCATTAGAATTCTATCGGCAGTGACCTGCGGGCACAATTCGCTGCTGCCCGTCTGAATGTCCCTGCGTCCTGAACTGTCATACGTAGTGCAGCTTCCAGAGGATTGAGAACTTGACCGCCCACGAATCGCGGCCGGGACAGCCCGCGCCGGACGATGTGACGCTGCAGGCCGCTGAAGAGCTGTCTGTCCGCGCAACCCTGGCCGCGGGCGAGTTCATCACCGAGCGCTTCGGCGGGCCGATGGAGGTGATGCAGAAGGCCGAACGCGAGGGAGTAGACATCGTCACGGACGTCGACAAGGCCTCGCAGAAGTTAATCGTCGAGATGATCGAGGAGCGCTTTCCCGATCACCAGGTGCTCGGCGAGGAGGACCCGCCAGACAAGGAGCCGCCGGCGCAAGACTACATGTGGGCGATCGATCCTATCGACGGCACCAAGAACTTCGTCAATGGCTCCACTGTCCACGCCGTGTCGGTCGGACTGCTCTTTCGTGGCACACCGGTGGCTGGCGCAATCTGGATGCCGTGGCCGGGAGACAAGAAGTTCGCGCAGGTGCACGCCCGGTCGGGCAACGGCGCATGGATGGACGGCGAAAGGATCACGCTTCCGGCAGGAAAGAACGGCGGCGTTCCGGAGCCGGGCAGACTGGCGGCCATTCCCGCGGGCCTGCGCAGCGGGTTCGAAGTGCAGAAGCCTCTGCAGGGCAACTTCGGTGAGATCCGCATGACCGGCAGCACTTGCTACGAACTGATGATGGTCGCCACCGGTTCGATGCAGTACGTCCTCAACGGTTACTCAAGCGTCTGGGACTACGCGGCCGGCCTCGTAATTATCAGGGAAGCCGGTGGGTTATCGATGGTTCCCGGTCCTGAGGGCTGGCGGGAGATGACCGGCTGGAGCGATCTGTTCGCCGCCGATGTCGAGACGTCGAAGCGGATGAGGTCGTGGAAGGGACCGGTGCTGTCCGCCACACCCGAGATGGCCCGTTTTGTCTCCACGAACCTGGTTGCCCGGCGGCCGGGGCTTTTCAAGCGGGCCTGGAACTCGGTAACAGGTAAGTAGCACGCGGAATCGCCTGCGTGCGGCGGGCGACGTCCTTTGCACGGCTCGGGCTTCCTCCCGGTGCGTGATATAAACTGCGCTCCGCTTCGCAGACAGGCAGCGCCAGGCAATGCTTCCTGCCAGCCACAGAACCCGCCGCAACAGTCATGACATCACCATCCCATCCCGTCCCCAAACACCGAGCCGCACGGAAGGTCCTGACCGTGCAGGGGCCGATCGAGTCGGCGATGGTGGGCCTGACGCTCACTCACGAGCATCTGCTGATCGATTTCACACCGGTCTTGACCGAGCCCTCGGCCGCATCGGAGCGAGCGCTGATGGAGCAGCCGGTCTCGATGGAGAACCTGTGGTGGGTGCGCCACAACTGGACCAGCAGTGTCGACAACCTCAGGCTGTTCGATGAGCAGACGGCGATAGACGAGGCGAACGAATTCTTCCGTGCCGGCGGAGCGACGATAGTGGACGTCACTTCGGTCGGGATAGGCCGTGACCCCGCAGCGCTGCTTCGCATATCCAAGGCGACCGGTCTGAACGTTGTGATGGGCGCCGGCTTCTACGTTGACATGACGCACTCGGACTGGTTGCGAGGAGCGTCAGTGGACGAGATCGCGCGGAAGATCATCAGCGACATCGATGAGGGTGTTGACGGCACAGGCATACGCGCCGGGATCATCGGCGAGATTGGATGCTCGTGGCCGTGGACCGACAGTGAGAAAAAGGTGCTGGAGGCCGCGGTTGCCGCGCAGCGTGAGACGGGCGCTCCCCTGCTCATCCACCCCGGGCGGGACGAAAAAGCCCCGATGGAGCTGCTCAAGGCGGTTGAGGGCTGGGGCGGAGACATGCGCCGGACAGTGATGGGGCACATCGAGCGGACTATCTACGACCGCGGCGCGCTGGATGAGGTTGCGGCGACCGGCGCGTACCTGAATTTCGACCTGTTCGGCCATGACGAGTCACACTACCCACTGGCGAAGGACACCTTCATGCCGGCGGACCACGAGCGCATCGAGCAGATCGAGCACCTGGTCGCCGACGGCAGGAGCAGCCAGGTGCTGCTGGCTCATGATGTCTGCACGAAGCACCGCCTGAAGCGGTACGGCGGTCACGGCTTCGATCACATCCCTGCAAGGGTCGTGCCCAGGATGCGTGCTCGCGGCATGCACGAGGAGGATGTGCGCATGGTGCTGGTCGACAACCCGACCCGGATGCTCACATTCAACTAGCGTGCAATCGGCGGATTGGCCGATTCAAGGCGCTACTGAGCGCGAGTCCCTCAGGTTGCACGAGAACCTCTCACTGGCATTCAGGCGTAGGCTGTTGATGGCCCGCTTTCGAAACGCGCGGGCACGTGTCACATCGTCCTGAACAATGCCCGGAATCTTTCGCTCTCTAAGACTGCTCTGGCTCACGCCGCTCTCTGCGCTGCTGCTTGTCGCAATGGCATGCTCTGGCTCGTCCGACGACGACCCGAACGTGCTCGCGACCGCCGCCCGTGACGCAGAGAGCACGCTCTCGGTGCTCCTGATGGCACGCGACGTCGAAGTGGGCGAGGCGAGGCTGCCAGTCGTCGTCCTGCTTGGCGGCACGGAGACAACAAGGGTCAACGACCGCGTCGACGATCTCACCTTCTCCTA
Source organism: Dehalococcoidia bacterium (assembly GCA_028278465.1). Classification (GTDB taxonomy): domain Bacteria; phylum Chloroflexota; class Dehalococcoidia; order Lucifugimonadales; family Lucifugimonadaceae; genus JAJCYX01. The sequence continues at coordinate 10,024 of JANQEF010000066.1, forward strand.
CAGACACGCTGACGACAAAGGGTTCTCAACGTTGTGCGGCGTGACATGGCGACCATGGCCGGTGCGCGGCGGCGCCTACACCGCTGCTCCTGAGTTTGACCGGCCCGGTGTGTGGGAGGTGCAGGTCAGGCTCAGCGAGCACGGCAGCGAGCGCGTGGGCAGCAGCTTCATCCAGGTGGAACAGGACTCAGCGGCGCCGGGCGTTGGCGACCGAGCGCCGATCACCATCACGAAAACCGCCAGCACGGTCGACGAGGTCCGGCAGATATCGAGCGCGTTCAACCCCGACCCGCGCTTCTACGCCGTATCGCTCGATGAGGCGCTCACCAACGGCCGGCCGACGATCGTACTTTTCTCGACACCGGCGTTCTGCGTGACACAGACCTGTGGCCCGCAGCTGGACACGCTCACCGGCCTGATGGAGCAGCACGGCGACAGCGTCGACTTCATCCACGTCGAGATCTTCGACAACATCCGGGAGATGCTGGACACGGGCGACAGCTCAATCGGCGAAGTGGCGCAGGCGGTGGAGGACTGGGGCCTGATCACTGAGCCGTGGACCTTTTTCATCGATTCGACCGGCGTGATTAGCTCCCGGTTCGAGCAGTTCACAACTCTGGCCGAGCTGAGCGAGGCGGCCGACCGGCTTCTCGCCGCCGGCTGAGAGTGCCCGTCTTCTGCAACATTCCTTAACGACCGCCGATCACGCAACGGCGTAGACTGGCGAACTGCTACTCCTGAATCTGCCTGAGCCGGATGGAGCCGCGCCAATATGGATGCGCTGCTGCGCGCCGAAAAACTGACGAAGCACTACGGCCCCGTCGTCGCACTGGAAGCGGCGCAGTTCGAGGTCGTCGAAGGCGTCACCGGGCTCCTCGGTTCAAACGGCGCCGGCAAGAGCACCGCCATCAAGCTGTTCCTCGGGCTGATCTCGCCAACGTCCGGCTCGATGCACGTGCTCGGCGTTGAGAGTTCGGAATCGCTGGATGTGCGGGCGAAGCTCGGCTACATGCCGGAGCACGACTGTTTGCCGAACAACGTTTCCGCCGCCGAGTTCCTGACGCATATGGCACAGGTCAGCGGCCTTCCGCCATCGCAAGCCCGCTCGCGGGCCGCCGACACTCTCCGGCACGTCGGACTGTTCGAAGAGCGCTACAGGCCGATCGGCGGCTACTCGACCGGCATGAAGCAGCGGGTGAAGCTGGCGCAGGCGCTGGTACACGACCCGGCGTTGATCCTGCTCGATGAGCCGACGGCCGGACTCGACCCCGGCGGCCGCGAAGAGATGCTGGACCTCGTGCGAAAGACGCACACCGAGTTCGGCATCAGCCTGATGCTGTCGTCGCACCTGATGGGCGATGTGGAGCGCACCTGTGACCGGATCATCGTGCTCGAGGACGGCCGCGTGGTCCAGCAGGGCGAGGTGACCGGCTTCACGGAGGAGTTGGAGACGATCTTCGTCGAGGTGGAGGAGCGGCGCCGCGAGTTCCTGGAGGCTCTTCGCAAACTGGGGGTAGAGGCCGCCGAAGAGGATTCGGCTGTGATCATTCCCGAGGCTGGTGAAGACGACTACGACCTGATCTCGCAGGCGCTGGTGGAGTCGAAGGCTCCCTTGCGCAGGCTTGGGCCGCGCCGCCACGCGCTGTCGGAGATCTTCGAGGACCCGGCCATTCCCGACACGCAGTTCAGCCCTGCGCCCGCGGAGACTCAGGAATGACCTCCGCATCCGGAACACCGGGAGCTATGGAAGCCGCCCGAGGGCGTGAGGGCCAGGTATTCGACCTCGGCTACCGACGCTACGACGGCCCGCGCGAGGGCAGGAACCGGGCCCGGCTCGCCGTATACAAGGACGGTCTGCGAATCTCGCTCGGGCTTGGCAGAGGCGGCCGGGCAAAGATCCTGCCGTGGCTGTTCGTCGGCGTGGCGATCCTGATCGGGCTGATATTTGCGCTGATCGCAGGCGCGGTCGATCGTGTCGCCGGGGCCGGCACTGCGGAGGCGGCCAACTTGCCCAGCCACGCCGACTACTACACCGGCGCCGGGATCCTGCTGTTCCTGTTTGCGGCGGTGGTCGGTCCCGAGCTGCTGTGTCCGGACAGGCACAACGGGACGATCCACCTCTACCTAGTGCGGCCGTTGACATCGGTCGACTACGTGCTGGCGCGGTTCCTGGCCTTCATGACCGTGATGCTGTTCGTCGCCTGGCTGCCGCAGATTGTCCTGCTGGCCGGGCTGGCTTTCGGCGCTCCGCAGCCCGCCGAGTACCTGCAGGACAACTGGCTCGACATACCGAAGTTCCTGGCTGCCGGCGCTGCGATGGCCGTCTACACGACCGGAATGGGGCTGGCGGTCGCAGCGTTTACAACCCGCCGCGGCTACGCATCGGTCGGGCTTGTGGGCCTGTTCCTGATCTCCCAGTTCGTCGCCGGGGCCCTCGGAGAAACGGTCACCGGGACTGCGGGTGAATGGCTGGGGCTCATCAGCCTGTCCGACCCGCCGTTGCACATCAACGAGCTCGTGTTCCAGGTTGATGACAGCCTGAACGCCGGACAGGCGGCGCGCGACCTCCCGACCGGCATCCGAATCGCCGCCTACTTCGTCTTCACGCTCGTGCCGATCGGTGTCTTGGTCGGGCGATACAAGAGGCTTTCGGTATGACCACCGCGGAACAGCCCACAACTCCGCCGGCCGCCGGCAGGCAACCTGTGATCCAGGTGGAAGGCGTCTCGCGCTGGTTCGGGAACGTCGTCTCGGTGAGCGATGTTTCGTTCGAGGTCTACCCTGGCATCACCGGCCTGCTCGGGCCGAACGGCGCGGGCAAGACAACCCTGCTCAGGATGATCACCGGCCTCGCTGCGCCTTCAGAGGGCGTTGTGAAGACCTTCGGTGAACCGGTCAGGAACAACCCGGAGCTGTATCGCCGGATCGGCGTGATGTCAGAGCATGAGGCGGTCTACAGCTTCCTGACAGGCCGGGAGTTCGTGGAGTTCGCCGCGAAGATGCGCGGCGTGGCCGACACACGAGAAGCCACCGCGACCGCCATCGAGAGCGTCGGGCTCTCATTCGCCGCCGACCGCAAGATGTCGGGATACTCACGCGGCATGAAGCAGCGGATGCGGCTTGCGGCAACGATCGTTCACGACCCTGAGCTTCTGATCCTTGACGAGCCGCTCAACGGCGCCGACCCGCGGCAGCGAGTCCACTTCCAGAACCTGCTGCGAGGCCTTGCCGCACGCGGCCGCACGATCTTCGTCTCGTCGCACATCCTCGAAGAGGTCGAGGCGCTCGCCGAACGGGTGCTGCTGATCGTCAACGGAAAGCTGGCCGCTTCCGGTGACTACAGGGCGATTCGAGCGGCGCTGAACGAACGTCCGTACCACGTGAGGATCGTCTGCTCCGATACCCGTGGTCTCGCCTCGGGCCTTGTGAAGCTCGATGAAGTAGACGCGGTGAATATCGACCCGGACGGGGCGTTGATCGCACAGAGTCGCAACGTCCTTTCGCTCCAGATGGCGCTGCCGCGGCTGGCGCTGGAGTCGCGCATCCGGCTGCTGCGGGTCGAGCCGCTGGACGACTCGCTTGAAAGCGTGTTCAGCTACCTCGTTGGCCAGTAACCATGAACTCACTCTACGTCATATCGCTCAGGCAGCTCACCGGCAGGCCGCGACTGCTGATCATCGCCCTGCTCACGGCTATCCCGATCCTGATGGGGTTCATCGTAAGCATCACCGACGACGGTCCAAGCCTGTCGGACCTCGACAACGACCTGATCGCACTGCTCATCGGAGCGGCGGTGCTGCCCATCATCACGCTGACCGTCTCGACAGCCGCGCTTGGCAACGACCTCGAGGACAGGACACTCAGCAACCTGACGCTTACGCCTGCGGCGCGGTGGGAGCTGATCCTGCCGAAGCTGGCCGCCGCGATCACGGTGGCGACTCCACCGATCATGCTGAGCGCCATAGTCAGCACCGCGCTGGCTTACGAAGGTGATTCGCAGGTGATAGCCAGTGTCATCATCGGGTTCGGGCTTGCGATCCTCGCCTATTCGGCGGTCTTTCTCTGGCTCGGCCTCGCCACAGGCAGGGCGCTCGGCTACGGCCTGATGTACATCTTCCTGTGGGAGTTCCTGTTCACCGGCTTCGTCTCAGGCGTCCGGTTTCTGTCCATCCGGGCCTACGCGATCGGCGTGATCCGGGGCGTCGACGACGACCGGTTCGCTGAAGATGCCAACCTGGTGATCTCGATGCCCGTCTCGATAGTCGTGCTGATCGCGATCATCGTGGTCTTCACAGGACTCGCGATAAGGCGCCTGCGCACGATGGACGTGCCGTGATCCGGTTGCCGAAAGCCCGCGGCCGCTGATTACCAGGCAGGCTTGCCTGAACTCCAGCCCCAGTTGTCAGGCGGCCAGATGTTACGGCCTACCCGTCGCCCGGTGCTGGCGTCGCGCCTCGGCTCGTCGTACCAGTCCTTCACCGTGGCCTGCCACTTCTGGATGTGCGGAGTGCCGCGGTGGTATTCGAAGGCGTCCGGGTTCGCGTAGACCTCGTAGAGGTACAGCTCTGTAGGGTCGTTCACGTTCTGGTAGACGTCGAAGCGCAGGCAACCTGGCTCCTCGTGGGTTGAGCCGATGCCATCCAGCGCCACCGCCTCGATGAAGCGGTTCACATGCTCTTTCTGCACGTACTGCGGAGCCGAGATGACGTGCATTGAGCTGTTGCCGAAGTAGTCGTCGTCAACCGCGCCCTCAGCTCGCATCGAGTCCCACGTAGCGTCGCCGCGCGGGTAGACCGGGCGGCAGAACGACACCTCGACCTCCCCGTCGAACATGTCCTTCACCTGCGCGTCCCACTCCTTGAAGTGCGGATAGGTCTTGTGGGCCTCGAACGCGGCCTCGTCGTTGTAGACCTCGGTGAAGCCGAACAGAGTCGGGTCGTCGGCATCCTGGATGATGTCGAACCGGCGGCAGCCGGGCTCGTTTCGCACAGACCCTTCGGCGTCGCCGATCGAGGCCTCGATGAAGTCGTCTATCCTGTCTTCTTTCACCTTGAGGCGCACCATCAGGATGTACATTGCAAACTCCGGTAGCGGATGTCCGGTATCAACCGGACCTGGATGAGTGGAACTGCGGTAGCCAGCGGGCGGCAGTATACAGGCGCGAAGGCCGCGGCGAAGAGCCGCTGTGGGCTGCGGACGTGAACTGGAATTTTCGGATGACTCGATGTCTCCGCCGATGAGGACAGCTGCCGAAAACGCGACCCTGCCGGAAGCCGCACGTGCGGCCGTGGAGGCTCCCGACATCGGCCGAATCAGGGCCGACATCGAGAAGCTGTGTGTCCAGCCGCGGAACTCGCTGACGCATCCTGAGTTTCACGCGGAGGCCGCAGAGTTCATCGCCGATGAACTGGGCGAATCCGGCTGCGAGGTTAGCCGCCATGATTTCACCGTCCCGTCAGAGCCCGAGCCGAGACCCGGCCTGAATGTTATTGGGACGCTGAGCAGTGGAGGCTCCGAGGAGGTGTCGGCACGCGAGGCGCCAGCGGTGCTAATCGGCGCGCACTACGACACGGTGCCGGGTTCGCCCGGAGCAGACGACAACGCGAGCGGTGTGGCGGTGATGCTGGAGTGCGCTCGTGCGCTGTCTTCGCTCGACCGCGCACGGCCGATCAAGTTCGTCGCGTTCG
>JANQEF010000275.1 GCA_028278465.1 Dehalococcoidia bacterium
ATCGGCTCGCGACTGGCGAAGCTCGCGAAAGCGTTCGACATGCGGGTGGTAGCGACCAAGCGCGATGTGAACGTGAGTGGGACGGGCGCAGACGAAATCCATCCGCCGTCTGCCGTGCCTGACCTGCTGCCCGGCGCCGATTTCGTGGTGCTCACGTGTCCGCTCACCGAAGAGACGGCGGACATGATCAACGCCGAAACGCTCGGCCTGATGAAGCCTTCTTCGTACCTGGTGAACGTCGCTCGCGGCGGCTGCGTCGATGAGCCGGCGCTGCTCGAGGCGCTGAAGAGCGGCGCGGTCGCTGGCGCTGCGATCGATCACTTCAAGGCCGAGCCGTTGCCTGCCGATTCGCCGTTCTGGGAACTTGAGAACGTAATCGTGACGCCGCACACCGGCGGCGAGACGCGGATGTACGAGGACAACGTGATCGACATCCTGCTGGAGAACATCGCCCGGCTTTCGCGGGGCGAGACGGAACTGCTCAACCAGGTGGTCTAAATCGTAACAGCGATTTCGGTCCGAACACCGCGCTCAGCCCACCGAGATGATCACAACTCCTGCTACGACGGCGCTCGTCGCCACCGCTTTCAGAGCCAGATCCCTTCCTGCGATACGCTCGCTGATGAACTGCTTGGCGACGAGCCCCAGCAGCAGCGTCATTCCCAGCACCCAGATCGGCCTCGTGCCGAACAGCGCGCTCACCAGCGAAACCGGGCCGACCGCTATCGCCGCCAGCAGGAACATGTTGCCCAGGAACGGCCCAACACCTTCCGTCAGGACGAGCGAAACGGCGTTTGAAGGCGTTCGCAGCCACGCCAGCAAGCGGGCAGGGTAGGGCGGACGCATCCACGGCGCCGCCATGAAGGTGAACAGCCCGGCCCCACGAAACGCCATGTTGTGCCACACATCGAGGTCGTCCGACCCGACCTTCAGCAGGAGCTGCGCCACGCCGATGACGACCGCGCCGGTGATCAGCATGAAGAAGGTCGGCCTCACCCGGAACGCATCGAGCCCGCCCCGGTCCAGGTTCACCGACACGGCGACCGCGCCGGAAACCACCAGGAAGACGGCGAGCCAGCCGTGCCATGCCAGCGATTCGTCGAGGAACAGCACCGCGAGCAGCGCGACGAACACCGGAGAGCTCTGCCATACAGGAGTGACACGCGACACCTCTTCGCGCTGCAGGACGAAGAACATCAGCATCAGCCCGAAGCCCCACAGGAAGCCTGAGCCGTATGAGGCAGCGATCGAGCTGAACGGGGCAGACTGCCAGCCGAGCACCGCAAGGATGATGAGCGAGATGAGCAGCTGGATGGAGCCGACGAAGAGGTAGAAGCTGCCCAGGTTGAGCTTCAGGATCGAAAGGACGCGCTTATCGCCGATCGTCACCATCGTGTAGACGATGGGGCTGGCGAGCGCGGGCAGTATCCATTCGAGGTTTCCGCTCACTGATCTCGGGCGGGCGGCGGACCGGGTGTGAAGTCTTCGCCGGCCGCGTCCTCGGGCTCGTAGCCCAGCTCAGACTTCGCCCTGCTGATGTCCCAGATCTTCCACATGTTGTCCGAAGTGGCGTAGTAGACGCCATACCGCAGCGAGTCGGGAGCGTCCAGCGAAAGCCGCGTGATCTGTGCCATGTCGCGGTGACTCAGCCAAAGCGACAGCGAGAAGGATGAGAAAGTCGGGTCGTCCTCTGACAGCACCCAGCCGATGCGCAGGTGGATCGAGCTCAGGCCGTGGTAGTCGTTGTAGTAGCTGCCAATCGCCTCGCCGTAAGCCTTCGACGTGCCGTAGTAGCCGTCTGGCCGGATCCGGCACGTCTCATCGAGCAGCGGGTAGTTGCCGCGCTCCAGCCTGTCGAAGTTGCCGTCGACGATGTGCTTCCACGGCTCGTCCAGGTAGAAGCCGCCGGTGCCGTGCTGCGAGCTGGCGAAAACTACTCGCTTGACGCCCGTGCGCTTCGCGGCTTCGAACACGTTGTAGGTCGAGATGAAGTTGTTCTTGAGCGCAGATTCCCACTCGGCTTCAGAGTTGCGGTCGGCGGCAAGGTGGACCACGGCATCGTGACCGGCGAACGCCTCTTCCACGACCTCAAGCTCTGAGAGATCGCCGACAACAGACCGTGTGCCGGGCGCCTCCTTCAGGTCGAACGACGTGAAGTCGTAGCGATCTGAGAGACGGTCGATCAGGACCGATCCGATCAGGCCTGCGCCACCGGTAACCAGCGCCTTTTTCCTGTCCGTCATCACGGCTCTCCGTTCCGTCGTTGCATGTGATCGCCAGCGCCAAATCGCCCGTGGTTCAGCGGCGTGCGCGCCAACTTACCAGACGAAGCGTCCACACACGGCTGGAGCGTGCCCGCAAACAAAACGGGAACAAATCGAGCGCGCGGTACGTCTTCAGGTTCACTGCAGAGATCGAATAGCACGGTTTTCGACGCAGGACTTGAGCCGCGATCCGTAAGAAGGAGGGACTTCGATGAATCGCTTTCCGAAACTCCGGTTGAATATGCTCACTCTTGTCGCTTTGACCGCCATCGCGGCCTTTGCCGTTGCCTGTGGCAGTGTGGGCGATGAATCGCCGAACACGACGGATTCAAACACGAGATTTCTAAGCGAACAGGGCGGCGGGGACGGCGACTCCGAGGACGCAGCCGATCTCAGCGGTCTCGCCATTGGGCAGGCAACACGCAACCTGAGCAGCGGCGCAGAATTCGACATCGCACCTCCGACGCCCGCGGCGTTCGCCACGGCCACACCCGCTGCGATGCGGCCCGCGCCGCAAGGGTCTACAGTCGGCGCAGATCGCCAGCGCATCGCCGACAGCGCCAACCCTTCGCCTCCCGAGTTGCCACTGAGCCAGCAACAGCCGCAGATCGGCAACGAGCGGATCATCATCCGCAACGTGGACATGTCGATCGAGGTCAACGACACCGCAGGCGCGATCGAGGAGATCAGCACCATCGCCGGCCAGGAGGGCGGATGGGTCGTGCGCACCCAGAATATCGAGGTGCACCGCGGCGCGGTCGACATACGCGTTCCCGCCGACCGGCTGGAAGCTGTGCTCACCTCGATCCGCAACCTGGCTTCCAACGTGGTGTCTGAGGTTTCGACGAGCCAGGACTTCACAGAGGAGTTCACGGACACTACGGCGCGAATCCGCACTCTGCAGGACACGGTGGACGCGCTCCGTGCGCTGTTCGCCCGCGCTGAAGAGGTCGAGGATGCACTGACGATCCAGCGAGAGATCACCCGCATCCAGTCCGAGATCGAAGTGATGCAGGCCCGGATCAACTTCCTCTCGCAGAGCTCCGCCTTCTCACTGATCCGGCTGGCCGTTCTCGCTCTCCCGCAAACGATGGAGATCGACGCCGGCGAGGACAAGCTCGCCGCGGTCTCCCGGTCGGTCCGTTTCCGCGCCGAGTTCACCCCGCCTGAGGGAATTGAAGACTTCCTCATCGAGTGGG
>JANQEF010000139.1 GCA_028278465.1 Dehalococcoidia bacterium
TGCGGTCGCCGGCTGTGACAAGTCGCTGCCCGGCGCCATGATGGCGATAGCTCGCCTCGATATCCCGGCTGTGTTCGTCTACGGCGGCTCGATCCTGCCCGGCTCATGGCGCGGCGAGACGCTGCAGATCCAGTCGGTATTCGAGGCTGTCGGCAGGCGTCAGTCGAACGAGATCGATGACGAAGAACTGCGGAACATCGAGACGCATGCATGTCCCGGTCCAGGCGCATGCGGCGGCATGTTCACCGCCAACACCATGTCGTCTATCGGCGAGGCGCTCGGGCTCTCGCTGCCCGGCAGCGCCTCCGAGCCGAACGTCGACCAGCGGAAGCAGGCGTCTTCTCGCGCCGCCGGCCAGGCAGTGATGAACCTGTTGCGCAACGACATCCGCCCGCACGACATCCTGACACGCGAGGCGTTTGAGAACGCCGTGACGCTCGTCGTGGCGATGGGCGGTTCGACCAACACTGCACTCCACCTGCCGGCCATCGCGCACGAGGCGGGCGTCGAGCTAACCCTGGAGGACATACACGAGATCTCGATGCGGACGCCGCTGCTGGCGGACATGAAGCCGGGCGGCAAGCACGTGATGTTCGACCTCGACCGGGTCGGCGGCGTGCCGCTGGTGATGAAGCGGCTGCTCGCTGCTGATCTGCTGCACGGCGACTGCCTGACAGTGACCGGCAAGACGGTGGCCGAGAACCTTGCTGAGATGGATGTCGACGAGTCGGACCGGGCGATCGTGGCAACGGTTGACAAGCCGTTTTCGGAGACCGGCGGGCTCGTCGTGCTGCACGGCAACCTGGCGCCGGACGGCTGCGTGCTGAAGGTGGCGGGCCACCAGTTCGGCCACATGTTCTCCGGCGTTGCGAAGGTGTTCGACCAGGAGGAACAGGTGATGGAGGCGCTGGTGCGGAGGGAGATCGAGGAGGGCGACGTGATCATCATCCGCTACGAGGGGCCGAAGGGCGGGCCGGGGATGCGCGAGATGCTGTCGGTCACAGCGGCGCTGGTGGGACAGGGGCTCGGCGAGAAGGTGTTTCTCATCACCGACGGCCGCTTCTCGGGCGCTTCGCACGGCTCGATGATCGGACACGTCGGGCCGGAGGCCGCGGTGGGCGGGCCGATCGCCGCAGTGGAAAGCGGCGACGTGGTTGAGATCGACCTCGACAAGTTCGAGCTGAACGTGCGGATCTCGGACGAGGAAATGAAGGCGCGGCTTGCGAAGTGGCAGCCGAAGCCTCCACCCTACAGCTCAGGCACGCTGTCGAAGTACATCAAGCTGGTGCAGCCTGCAGCCAAGGGCGCGGTGACCGGCTGAATGGAATTCAGTGGTAAAATCGTCTGACCGGTTTTTCTACCCTTGGTTACGAACTTGCTTCGTGAGCTGAGGGGCGTGAGATTATACGTCTCCAGGACCACGGCCATCAGTTGAGCCGCGGCGATGAGCAGACGTAGGACTGTGTTCAGCATGGTCCATCTCCATTCTCATTGAGAGTGGCAGCGCGAGCTGTTTCGCGGCACGTCAGGTGAAGACTGACGGAATTGTGACTGGCTTTCTCAGCAAAGCGATTCGCAGCACCGGCACGGGAGTCAGGAGAGACTGGCCGCGGTCATATTCTCCTGGCCCCCTGACAACGTGGGTGAGGGGGATTGCCATTGCGCCTGAGACACGCGTGGTACCGTCGCAAACCCTATCCTCATTTTGACTCACCGCTGCCCCTTCATGCTGCCGAGGCATTGGTCACCGACCCCGCACGAGTAGCCAAACACGCATTCTTTCCCTTCATCGGCTACACGCTCGCGACGCCTCGGGTCGAGACCGACCCCGATCGAAGAGGGCGAGTTCGATCAAATCCGAAACTCAGACCGATCGCGTATCCGTGCCACAGGGACGGTTACATATTTTCTTACTACAAATATCTGCTAAGCAAAGAATATGAATCCGTGTTGCGACGGCTGGGAATTTCTGAATCCGTGTTAGCCTTCCGCTCATTGCCCGGTGGAAACAATGTTACTTATGCCTTGGAGATATTCGATCATATTGCCAATGAACCGCATCTAGATATCATCACTACCGATGTCTCAGGATACTTCGACAATATCGACCACGAGCTACTCAAACAATCTTGGGGGACTCTAATCGGGGCTGAGCGGCTACCGCCCGATCACTACAACGTTTATAGAGGCATTACGAACTACTCCTACATACGCAAACATCAATTGTTCAATGCCCTGCGGAGATCTCCGAAGACCAAACGCGGCGGTAGCTCTCGATTGTGTACCGCCCGCTTTTTTCGCCACCGAATTGTCGGACGTGGCCTGATTAAGAAGCCATCACCCAACAGCAAGGGTATCCCGCAAGGCTCATCGATCAGCCCGTTTCTTTCTAATCTATTTCTCCTAGACGTTGATTTAGCTCTGAGCCGTTTTGCGGAAGTACAGGGAGGTCTTTACAGAAGATACTGCGATGACATCATGTTGTTGCTTCCGGCAGGCCACTGTGCATCAGCACTTGGCAAAATCATCGCCCTACTCAAGTCAAGAAAGCTAGAAATCAACCGCAAAAAGACGAAAGTATTTTCGAACACCGCTGGCCGACACAACTTCATCGGTGATACTCCCGTTTCCTATCTCGGCCTTTCTTTCGATGGTCACTCTGTGACTATCCGTCCATCTTCCATTCACCGGTATCACCGCAAACTGCGCCGCGCGTTGAGACGGGCTCCGATTCTCCGCGAAGAGGAGACCGCTGCCCGCGAGAGGACGGACGGTAAGGAGGCGCCTCTCAGAGTCCAAGCGATCATGAATCGCTACTCTGAACTGGATGTCCGGGGTAAGAAAGCGATTCGGTTCGAGAACAGCAAGCGATTTTCTGGAAACTTCATCCGCTACTTAGACAGAGCCGCAGAGGCGACTGGCTCAAAATCGATCGCGGCTCAGCGCAGGCGCTTGCTGTCTATGCTTCGTCGCAGGATTCGGGACGCAAAGTGATCGCGCTGCGAATCCGGAGCCTGCAGCTAAGGGCGCTGTGACTGGCTGAAGAGCCGGCGCAGATGGGCGGTGCAGACGGGCGGACGCTACGGCTGAAGCCTATTCTTCGTAGCGAGCGCCGAACCACGTCCACGCCCGGACCAGCCGGAACTTCATCGCCGCGCCGATCACTGCCAGCTGAGTATTTGCCCGGTTCCTGGCAGCCGTCACTCGCCTGTTCACCGCGATCACTGCCGGGTTGTCCTGCGGGACCAGCCTTGAGCCGTAGCTCGTTCCCAGCACGGCGACCACCGCGAGTACGGCCAGCACTCCGATGAGGACAAATACCGAGACCGGCACGCCACCACTGCCGCCTCCGAAGTCGACTGGCACGATCGGCGTCGGCAGGAAGTCCGGCAACGGCGTCGAAGTCGGCGTAGCTGCCGGCTCCGGCGTGTTGGTCGCAGTCGGCGCAGGTGGCGCCACAGGAGTCGGCGTGTCAGGCGTGTTGGTCGCGGTCGGCTCTGGCTCCGGTGTGCTCGTCGGCTGCGGAGCGGGCGTAGCTATCGGAGTGGCCGTCGGCGCCGGAGTCGCAGTCGGTAGCGGCACAGGTGTCGCGGTCGGCTGGACCTGCGGCGTGAGCGCCATCAGGACGAATGTCGAGAACCCTCCGGCCTCGCCGGTGAAGGTGGCAGTGCACGAGTACACATCAGCCAGCTCGGTGCAGACCGGCGTTGCGACGAACTCGCGGCCATCGTCAGCGATCTTGGCGATCACGATCGAGTTGCCGACGGCCATCTGGGCCTCGTACCAGGCCTTGCCAGCCGTCATGGTGACGGTGTTGTCCGTGAGATCGTCGTTGCTGATGCCGTCCTTGCTGACGGAGACGACGTAGGCGATGTCTGCGGCCGGATCGTCCAGATCGCCGGTAACGCCGGTCGAGCCGATGACGAACGATGAGCCTGCGAAGCCGGTCGGCAGTTCAGTGCCATACGTTGCTGTCAGCGAGGTGCCGCCAGGCACGCTGGTCACGTCGACATCGAACATCACGCTCGGCAGGCCGACCGATTCGGCCAGCAGCGCAGCCTCGGTTTCGGTGATCGCCGGGCTGAACTGGAGCGCCGGGTCCAGGAACTCGACGCCGATTCCGCCGACGACACCGGAGACCTGCACGGGTCCGGTCAGCGAAAGGTCATCGCCCAGGAGCAGCGTGGCGGTTCCGGAGCCAGTGGCATCGGTGGCGACGCTCAGCGTGTCGATATCAAGCACGAAGTCGCTTGTCGGAAGCGCTCCGCTGGCTGCTCCCGTAGCCGGGATCAGGGCCGTGATCGAGCCGCTCGTGGTCGAGACCTCCGGAACGGCGCCGGTCACGCTGACTCCGCTGCCGAAGGCGTTGAGCACGGCGCTGCTAAGCGCCAGCGCGGCCGGAGACAGCGGCGCCGAAGGAGTGACGGGGCCGACAAGCGCCGCCTCGCCGTGGCCGGCCGAGTTGTACGCAGAGACCTGGAACATGAGGGCGACGCCGTTTGTCAGTCCGGTGATCGTGGCGGACCGCGCTGCCTGGTCGTGCAGCGAAGGCGTAGCGTTCGTGACGTTCAGGATCCGGTAGCCGAGGATGTCCGTGCCGCCGTCCGAGCTGGGCTGCTGCCACCTGATGATGACGGAGCCGTCGCCGGGCTCGAGGCCGATGCCCATCGGCATCGTGGGCGGACTGAGGATCGGGCCGATGATGCTGTTGGATCCGCCTGAAGAGGATCCACCGCCACCGCCGCCACCGGTGACGATCGGAGCGATAACGGTTGGCGTCGCAGTGGGCACCGGCGTGCTGGTCGGCGCCGGAGTGGGTGAAGGCGTGGCTGTGCTCGTCGCAGTCGGGCTAACGCTTGCGGTTGGGCTGGCGATCGCCGTCGGGCTAGCGGCCGGTGTAGTCGCAGCCGGGCTGACGCTGGCTGTCGGGCTCGCGGCCGGCGTGGTCGCGGTGGGTACTACAGTGGCCGTAGTGGCCGTCGGGCTTGCGGCGGGGACGGTCGCCGTTGGCTCGACCGTGGCCGTCGGTTCCAGAGTCGCAGTCGGCTCCAGCGTCGCGGTGGGCTCCGGCGCAACGGCCGGTTCCAGCGTTGCTGTGGGTTCTGGCGTCGCCGTCGGTTCGGGCGTTGCTGTCGGTACAGGCGTGTTCGTCGGCAGGGGCGTCGCCGTCCACACAGGAGTCGGCGTCCACGCCGGGGCAAAGCCCGCAGCGATGTCATTCGAGCAAACGCCAGAAGCGGCCTGTCCGAAGATGAGCACAGTTCCCGAGTAAGAGCCGGCAGGCACCGTGTTCGGCGCGCGGAGCAGCAGGTCCAGCTTGCCAACCTCGTTGGCGCAGACCACCTGGTGGACGCTCGTGTTGCTGAACCACGACGGCGTGTTGACCGGCACAGGACTCAGCCACTCCAGGACCTGGGCGTTCTTGCCGAATGCCGCATCGAAGCCGTCGATGGTCTTCGGGCCGGTAACGCCGTCCTGCGTCAGTTCGGAGACCTCGATGCCGACGCGCATTCCGGAGTTGCCGGTGTTCTTGACCGTCGGGAAGTTGGCGGTGCCGAAGTTGGTGTCACCGGGAAGCACCTTCTGGCCGCCGGGGCTGATCGTGCCCCAGTCGACGCGGTCGAAGTCGATCTCCAGGTTGAAGAAGCACTGGATGTCCAGCGTGTTGGTCAGCGTGACGTTCGCGCCGTCGGCCACGGCCGTCGCTTCGACGGTGTAGAGGCCGCACATCTGGTCTTTGGATATCTCCCACTCGGCAAAGTACAGGTCCTTCTGGCGCTGCTTGATCAGGTCGATCATGCCGAAGTCCTGGGCCGTCACGGCGTCCGAAGTGACCTGTCCGGTCTCGTGTGCCGCGTGCCACATCGTGCCAGGCAGGTTTGGCAGGCCGAGGTCGTTCAGATCGATGGTGGCGTCGCTGCCGTTGGGGCCGTCGCCGGAGTCGTCTACCTGCACCTTTGTGCCGTGGACCTGCAGCTTGAAGCTGCCGTCCGGGTGGATCACCTTCCAGAAAACATCGTCGATCTCTGCGACGCCGGCCGGATGCTCGACAGCCACCCAGTTCTCGATCCTCCGCGCCTCGGGCAGGTCTTCGGCGTTCGGCAGGACCTGGATGACGTTCTGGACGTTGTCGTCCATCGTCGGGTGACCGATGAGCGTGTCATCGTCAGGCGTCTCAGGGTCATCAACGGTCGGGCGGGCGCAGGGGAAGCCGGGCTCCTGGAGCGGGTCGAAGTCGTCGCCGTACTGGATGCCCGGAGTGTTCGAGTCGACGTCCGGCAGCTCCCACTTGCACTCGATGACCGGGTCGAGACCTTCGGCGGTGATCTCTGCCCTGCTGGCTACGTTCTGCTCGGAAGGACCTCCGGCCGCGGGAGTGACGTGATCATCGGCCTGCGCGACGCGACGCGAGCCGTCATTCGGCTGGTACGCCGATGAGAGCGTGAGGAGGGATAGGGTCCCGGCCACTGTGACAGCGGCTATGGCAAGCGCAGCGAGTCGCGCCACCTGCTCGTGTCCTTTGCACTTTCGATGCGCCGACGAGCCGGGATTCGACGATGCGCTCTGGTCTATTCGTTACTTAGTGGTGAAGATCAGATAAAAAAGTTATGAATTCTCAGTTGAAAAGTTTTAACAGCCACCAGGCAACGTCAAATGTCGGGACTTCGATGGCCGTGCCTCCGCTGTTCCGCGGAGTGGGCGCCGGAAGTCTGCGACTGCTAAACCTGTCGCTTTCCGAACTGCGAACCGCCCTGGAACGGCCGCATTTCTCTCCCTTCAAAACTCGAACTTGAATAGGAAGAGTCGAGGTAACTTAGTCCGCTAAATAGTGAACGTCAAGCAGATCGAATTAACTGTAGGTTGCCAAGTGGCTAGCCAATAGGCTCTCTAAAAGAAACAAAGGAGTCTCTGACCGACTCTGGGTAGCCCGCGGCGGGCCACGGAGCGCACCGTCACAGCCGGGCCAAAGAGGCTAGAATCCGGCGGTCAGACAAGACTTTGCAACGCCGCAGAAATGGTCCGCAGATACTGGAGCGCGCTATGACCTCAACCCACGAGACGATCCCGCCGGCGCCTTCGGCCGCTCCCGACGTGGTGAAGCGCATGACGGCCGCGGCCAACGCGTTCCTCAACACTCTTGATGGCGGCCAGCGCTCCGCGGCGACTTTCCGGTTCGAGGGTGACGAGCGATACGAGTGGGCGTACACGCCGATCGACCGCAACGGGCTCCTGCTGGAGGACATGACGCAGGAGCAGCGCGACGCCGCGTTGCGATTGATGGACACGGCGTTCAGCGAGCGGGGTGTTCAGACGGCGCGCCAGATCATCTCGCTGGAGGCGATCCTCGGAGAGGCGAACCCGATCTACAGCGTGACGAGGTACTGGCTCTCGGTCTTCGGCACGCCGGGAGGCACGGAGCCCTGGGGCTGGCGTTTCGGCGGCCACCACGCCTGCGTCTCGGCGACAGTAGTCAACGGGAGCGAGGTGACGGTCAACCCGATCTTCTTCGGCTCCGATCCGGCCACGGTGAAGCACGGCCCGCACAAGGGGATGCGGACACTGGCCGAGGAGGAGGACTGGGCGCGTGGGCTGGTGCGGTCGATGTCGGCCGACCAGAAGAAGATAGCCGTTGTCGATACGGTGGCGCCGTCCGACGTCCTGTCGAAGAACTACCGGGTGGCCGACCCGGACGCGGCGCCGACCGGCATCGCCTTCAGCGCGCTGTCAGACCCCCAGCGCGAGTCGCTGGTGAAGCTGGTCCGGCACTACGTCGACCGCACGGCCGACGACCTTGCTTCGAACTACTGGCGGCATGTCGAGTCTGTGGGCATGGACCGCTGGTCGTTCGCCTGGGCAGGACCGGAGGTGCCAGGACAGGGTCACTACTACGCCATATCGGCGCCGCACTTCGTCGTGGAGTATGACAACACGCAGAACGGGGCGAACCATGTGCACTCGGTGCTGCGTGACTTCAATAACGACTGGGGCGAGGACATCCTGGCCGCCCACTACAGCCGGTCGGACCATCACTGAGCGCCGGCCGGCCGGCGCATTTAGCGCGGGTCCACAGACGCCGACCACTTCACAGACGTTTACCGCGCGGGAGTTGATTTGAAGCAGATAGCGATCGCCAAGCGGTCCGCCGAATGACAGAGTCGAGGCACAGCGAAGTCGAGATCGCTATCTACGCCGCGCTCTTCGGCAACCTGATCATCGCGATCCTGAAGCTCATCGCGGCGCTCAACTCCGGCAGCAGCGGCATGCTGGCCGAGTCCGCCCACTCCTTCGCCGATTCCGGCAACCAGCTGATCCTGCTCATCGGCGTGAGGCTCGCGCTGAGGCCGCCGGACAGGTCGCACCCGTTCGGCTACGGAAAAGACCGCTACTTCTGGACCTTCATGGCGGCGGTCCTGATGTTCACGGTCGGAGCGACCTTCTCGATCTTCGAAGGAGTCCGGTCGCTGACCGGTCACGAAGAGGTCACGCAGTCGGGCTTCAACTACATCGTGCTGGGAGCGGCAGCCATCCTGGAGATCGTGGCGCTAACGCTGGCGCTGCGCGCGACCTGGCCGGAGCTGAAGCGCAGCGGACTCTGGCGAGCGGTGCGGCAGACCAAGGACCCGACACGGTTCATCGTGGTGCTGGAGGACTCGGCGGCGTTGATCGGAATCGGGCTGGCGGCCGCTGGACTCCTGCTTGCGCAGCTGTTCGACTTCGGGGCCTTCGACGGCATCGCCGCAATCCTGATCGGGCTGCTGCTGGCGGCGATAGCGCTCATCCTCGGATACGAGTCACGCAGTCTGTTGCTCGGCGAATCGGTCCATTTGGCGATCAGGGACCAGCTGGTCGCAGCGATCGAAGGCCACCCGCATGTCCACGACCTGATCGACCTGCAGACGATGCACCTGGGCCCGGAGCAGGTCCTGATCGGCATCGAGGTGCACCTGCGAGACGACATGTCGACTGACGCGGTGGAGCGCGTGGTCGCCGAGATCGAAGAATCCGTCAGGGAGATCGTCCCGCAGGCCGACCACCTATTCGTCGAGGCGAAACCGCCGGTCGCGAGCAGTTAACCCCCCGGGAACTGGCTCACACGTCCAGCCGGTAGAAGCTCCTCGCCGTGCCGCCGAAGACCGCTTCCTTCTCGTTTGGCCGCAGCGATGAAAGCAGGTCGCGCGCCGTCTCGGTCACCTGCTCGTAGGACGCCGCCAGCGTGCAGACGGGCCAGTCGGTGCCGAACATCAGCCGGTCGTGGCCAAACATGCCGAGGATGTGGTGAACGTACGGCCTCAGGTCTTCTGCGGTCCAGTTTTCGTGATCGGCTTCGGTGACCATGCCCGACACCTTGCAGCGCATGCCGTTGATCGAGGCGATCTTGCGCATGTCTGACAGCCACGGCTCCATCACCCCGTCCTTGATGAGCGGCTTGGCGATGTGGTCGATCACCGACCGCAGCCTCGGCACCTCGTCCATGATCTTTGGCACGTACTGCAGGTTCGGCGGCCGCACAAGGAAGTCGTAGCAGAGGCCGCGGGCTTCGATCTCTTTGAGGCCATTCAGCGCACCGGAAGTGTAGAGCCACGACGGGTCTTCCTCACCCTCCCAGATGTGCCGCACGCCCTTGAAGTACCTGTTTTGCTGCAGCTCGTCGAGCGTCTCGCCGACATTTGGATCCTTGAGGTCGACCCAGCCGACGACGCCGGCCACGAAGTCGGTTTCCCCGGCGATCTCGAGCAGCCACAGCGTCTCTTCGACCGACTGCGCTGCCTGCACGATGACGGTGTAGTCGACGGCGCTGGCCTCGATCAGCGGCCGCAGCCGGTCGGGGCCGGACGTGACGGCGAGCGGGCTGCCTTCACCCATCCACGGATACTCGAACTTGTCGAGGTCCCAGAAATGGTGATGGCTGTCGATAACGGGCATCTGGTTCATGTGCGATGTAGGGCTTCGGTCGGCAGCTAACGCGCTGAGGTTAGAAAGGAGTTTCGGACGGGACGGCTACGCCACCAGCTTGCCGATCTCTGGCTTGCCGCGCGTCGCGGTGCCGTGCTTGCCGGCGAAGTTGGCGTCTGCGTACCACAGCACGCCATCCTTTATAGAGAGGCCGTGGACATAAGCGTCTTCCGGGCCCATGGCCAGTCGGTCCGTCTCGGCGCCGGTCTCGATGTTGTACTTCACGATCACGTTGTCGGTCGTGTGCGCGCACCAGACGCCGTCGCCGTCTCGCGCCAGGCCGTGCAGCCGCGGCAGCTCAACCGGGAAGGTCTTGATGATCTTCATGTCGTCCGACGGGTCACACAGATGCAGAGCCTTCGGCTGGAACGCCGTCACCCAGATCAGGCCGTCGTCCCACTCAATGCCGTGAATACCGCCGCCGTCCGGAGTGCGATAGCGGTCGACTGCCTCGCCGGTCTCCATGTCGAGCTTGTAGATGTAGCCGAGGTGCGTGTCTGTGGAGCGGAACGGGCGTGAGGCGGACTGGCCGTTGGATGCGGTCCAGATGTAGCCGCCGCCGACGGTGATGCCGGAGCCGTTTTCAGTCGGTGTCTTGACGGTCCGCAGCAGGTCGCCGCCTTCGTTGACGACCAGCACGTCGTCGGTCAGCTGGTCCATGATGAAGAGTTCGTCGTCGTACCACTGGAGGCCGTTGGGCATCTCGCACGGGGATTCGAATGTCGAGACCTGTCTCATGGAGTTCCTCCGGTGGCGCAGGGTTGACTGGCGGTTCGTAGGCGTATCGAGTCGCATTAGCAGCGCGCGTCCGACATGATGGTGTGACCCGAGTGCGGCGTCAAATCTGAGTGCGTTTCAATATCTGGTAGGGGCGCTGCTTGCCGCGCCCGGTGACGCCGGAGGCGGCACGTTTGACATCTCGACCGAAGGGAGAGATCTGACTGGTGAATGTGAGATCACTTCTCCCTCATCCTGCACCTTCTCCCGCTGGGAGAAGGAAACGTCCACTTGGTGGACCGGGCGCGCACTTCTCTTCGGCTTCGCCCAGGGCAAGCCAGCTCACGGTGGCGTCACGAACGACCCTCCCTCTAACTCCCTCCCAAGCTGGGAGGGAGGAATTGCCGCCGCCTAACCCCACCACCTCATCCCAAACTTTTCAGACAACGTGGATGTGCGCACCACTTCAGCCTCCTCGCGTGAGGAGTAGAATGGTTATGCAGGCGCTCACAAGCGCTATATCTTGCTGATGACAACAATCCGGAATGTCCAGACGCACCCCGCCTATTTGAACAGCGGTCGGCATCTATCCCGCACCGCACCCTCGGGCGTGCGTCCAGCACAACCGAATATCTGGAGGCATTAATGCCCAAGGCTACGACCAGGCCTTCGTCCCGGGCGGACGAACGCGTGATGGTCTTCATTGACGGCAGCAACCTTTACCACGTTCTTGGCCAGACCTGCGGCCGTCACGATCTACAGTTCGACAAGTTCGCTCAGAAACTGGCCAACGGGCGTGACCTGCGCCGCGTCTACTACTACAACATTCGACAGGAAGCGTTCGAAGACCGCTCCAACGCCTCCGACCAGGACAAGTTCCTCGCATCTCTCTACGACACGCCTCACCTCGAGGTGAAGCTTGGCATCTGGAAGCAGCGCGGCTCGACTATGGTCGAGAAGGGCGTTGACGTGATGCTGGCGGTCGACCTCGTCACCCACGCATTCAAAGACCACTACGACACGGCGATCATCGTGTCGGGCGACGCCGACTTCTACCCTGCCCTGCAGGGCGCGAAGGACGTCGGCAAGCAGGTCGAGGTTGCGGCGTTCGAGACAAACATCTCATCCGAAGCAGCACGCGTTGCCGATGTGCACATCAAGCTGACGAAGACGTTCTTCACTGGCCTGTGGATGACGCGGGCGCAGATGCGTCAGCGCAGCGCTGCTCTCCGCAAGCCGGAGGTGACTGACGAGGCGGCTTCGCCAAACGGCGAGGACAAGGCTGCGACGAAGGCGGCTTCGAAGACGTCCACCAGGCGAACGACTCGCAGGACTACGACGCGAACGAGCAGTCGGTCCCGGTCGACGAGCCGGTCCAAGACCGCTGAAAAGGCGCCTGCCGAGGAGCCGAAGACGGCGACTGCGACGTCGCGGGATGAGCCGGCCACTGAAGAGGCGCCGAGCCGCCCGAACATCCGCCGAACGCCTTCTCGCCGCAAGGTCGGCGGGACGGCCGCGAGCGCTTCGACGAACGGCGCCAACGGCTCAGCTTCGAAGCCCAGGCCTCCGGCGCTGCGCACACCGAACGGCTCCGGTAACGGGGATGCGTCAGGTGATGGCGATTCCAGCAAGCCGGAACCGGTGGCGGCGGATAGCTAAGGCGCAGGCGATTCCAGACATCCGGGTGAACGGCTCTTCTCCTGAAGACCTGGATGGGGCGTGGGCACGACACATCTGTTGCTCACATGTCTAGCCAGTAGTCACCGGTACGAGCTCATTTAGAGACCGGTCTTTGGTGAATCGCCTCACCCACCAGGTCCCGCGCCCGCACGCGGGCACCCGAGGCTCGGGACGAAGGTGCTGGTAAGTATTCGCTTGTAGTATCTGCTCCACACACGTTGAACGGAGCAGATGATGACCGCACTCGAAACCGGCTTCACTATGGACGCCTCGTCCATCAAGTTCGGGCCGGGGATGACGCATGAGACCGGCTTCGAGGCCCGACGCCTTGGCTGCAGCCGCGTCATGGTCGTCACCGATCAGCGCGTCGCAAAGCTCGAGCCCACTGCCAACGTCCTCGCCTCGCTCAAGGAAGCCGGTATCGAC
>JANQEF010000196.1 GCA_028278465.1 Dehalococcoidia bacterium
CCTGGTCGTAGATGCCGCCGCGCGCCATCTTCGTCAGCGTCGTTGTCACCATCTGAAGCGACTGGGCGTCGCCGGTGCGCTTCCAGTGCCGCAGCAACAGCTCGTAGTCCATCGGCTGCGGGAACTTGGGCTGCATGCCCATGCCACCGTTATCAGGGTCGAACTGCCGCTGGAACGCGAGCGCCGCGGCGTCGACAATGTCGGCCGTCAGCGGCTCCGAGCTCTGCCTGACCGCGGCCAGCGATTCGATGCGCGAAACGACGCTGGACGACGTGCTGAGGAGCTGGTCCTTGCGCTCAGGGTCGTGGTAAGCCTCTGACACCGCTTCGAGTATGCGCGGGAAGGATGGCAGGCCACCGCGGTCTTCGTTCGGGAAGTAGGTGCCGCCGAAGAACGGCCGGCCGTCAGGGGTCAGGAACACGGTCATCGGCCAGCCGCCGTGGCCGGTCATCGACTGCACGGCGGTCATGTAGATGGAGTCGACGTCCGGCCGCTCTTCACGGTCGACCTTGATGTTGACGAAGAGGCGGTTCATGAGCGCCGCGATCTCGGCGTCTTCGAACGATTCGCGCTCCATGACGTGGCACCAGTGGCAGGCGGAGTAGCCGACGCTGAGCATGATTGGCCGGCTGGTTTCACGGGCGAGTGCGAAGGCCTCGTCGCCCCACGGGAACCAGTCGACGGGGTTGTCTTTGTGCTGTAGCAGGTAAGGGCTGGTCTCGTTTGCGAGGCGGTTGGGCATAGAGGTGAGATGGAGGTGACGGGCTGGTTTTTGGGAGAGCTTATTGCGCGTGAGTTAGATGATACGTGCGCTGGTGCGGTGGCCGCGCCGGTACGCAGCTTTGTAGGGGCGGGCAAAGAAGCTGCGTACGGTGACACCGGGGGTGAACGTGTTTCCTGAGCGAAGCGGAGCGGAGTCGAAGGATCTCTGGTGCGGAGAGTCGCCCTGACAAGACGGGTTGGCCCCTCAAGAGACCCTTCGACAGCCTCAGGATGGCGTCACCGACGACCCTCCCCCTGACCTCCTCCCAAGCTGGGAGGGGGATTTGCTTCCCTTTCCCTTGATGGGAGAGGGTGAGGCCGCCGCACCATCCTGAGCCTGTCGAAGGGTGAACTAGCCGTCGGCCTCTGGCCGACATCCCCTCTCTCTAGCTCTCTCCCACAAGGGGAGAGAGGACGCCCGCCCACTAACTCCCTGCCTGCAGGGAGGAATCACCCACACCCACTCCCCGCTCTTCAGTCCATTGAGAACGGCGGGTACTTGTCTGTTGCCAGCAGCAGCGCGTACGCCTGCACCCGGTAGCTCCAGCGGTTAACGCCCACCACGAAATCGAACGCTCCTCGCGGGTACCGGCGGTTCACCAGGATCATCACCCACACGTAGATCAGCACGAACACCGCTGCGAGCCCGAGGAAGATCAGAACGATGTAGTGCGGGATCGCCAGGAACCACTTGATCAGCGGCAGCCAGCGGTTCAGGTCACGCTGCACATCCGGGTAGTCGACCTCTAGGTGCGCCGATTGCTCCTCGTCCGTAGACGGATAGACGTCGGTCGTGAGCGCAAAATACATGCCGATGCGAGCCTGGAACTTCAGCAACTGCACATTGAAGTCCCACCACCAGCGAGGGTACTTCTGCCTGAAGACGATCATCAGCACCGGCGCGATGAAGATGATGCCGCCCACGCTCGCCGCCCAGCTGCCTGCCTCCCACGAGAACGACGAGGCGCCGATCCCTGCCAGCACGACAAAGATCGGGATGACCCAGAAGATGCGGAGCGCGCTGGAGAGCCTGTCGAGATCGCGGTCCGGGTAATCGACCCAGAAGCGGAGCGCGTATGGCGGTGAGTCCGCCGGTGGTGAGCCTGTCGCGCCGCCGTCATCGCCGCCTGTTTCGCCGTCGGTTGAAGTGGTCATCTCTGTCCCTCGCTGCTATGTCCCCGTGTCGCACGTCGACGCGCCGAACTTATTGCAACGGCGGGATTAGCGCAATTCCAGGTGGCCTGGCCCAGTCACGCTTCGATTCGGTCCAG
Organism: Dehalococcoidia bacterium; assembly: GCA_028278465.1. Lineage (GTDB taxonomy): Bacteria > Chloroflexota > Dehalococcoidia > Lucifugimonadales > Lucifugimonadaceae > JAJCYX01. The sequence goes on from JANQEF010000196.1 coordinate 2,034, forward strand.
CCCGGACTCAGTGAGCGAGCGGTTCAGCCATTCGACCACCTCCCGGTGCAGCGGGATGCCGTCCTGTCTTCGCAGCGACTCTTCGTGCTCAAGCAGGCCTGCGTACACCACTCGGTCGGCGCCCGGCATCGGCTTCGTATCGGCCAGGTAGCGCAGGAACGAGTCCATTCTCGACTTGAACTGGGCGACTTCGGAGAACGCCGCAACGTCTGTGACGGTGACCATGTGGTTCATCTCGCCGGCGCCGCGCTCGACCGGGAGTTCCGGGCCGCCGCCGAACAGCACGCCCGTCAGCACCTGGGCCAGCGCACCAAGCCCGTAGCCCTTCTGCGAGCCGTTCTCCCTTGTTGAGCCGAGCGGCAGCAGCCAGGTGAAGTCGGGTGGCAGTCGCGGCTCCTCTATCGGCGATCCGTCGCTGTCCGCCGCCCATCCCGGCATCAGCTCTGAGCCATGTCTGCGTAGAAGGTCGATCTTATTGGCGGCCACGACGGTCGATGAGACGTCGAGCACGAAGGGCGGCATCTCACCTGCGGGCACGGCCCATGAGTGCGGGTTGGTGCCGAGGCGCGGCTCGCCTCCGTAGGTGGGCACCATGATCTTGCCGCCGGACGTGACTGCGTAGCCGATCATGTCGTGGTCGAGCGCCTGCATCGGATAGTAGGCGAGCATCCCGGCGTGGCGGCCGTTCCCGGCAAGAACTGTTGCAACTCCGGTCTTGCTCGCCTTTTCTACGGCGATCTCCATCACCTGCGGCAGGACCACGATGCCGAGGCCGCGGTCGCAGTCGATGGTGGCGGATGAAGGCGTCTCACGGGCGATCTTCCACTCGGGCCTCGGGTTGACGAGGCCGTCGTCCGCCATCTGGAGATAGCGGCGAAGCATGTTCGATACGCCGTGTGTGTCGACGCCTCTGCTATCCGCCAGCAGAAGCACGTCTGCGCCGATCTGAGCGTCTCGCTCCGGAAAGCCGTGTGCCTGGAAGAGCGCGACTACGGCATCTCGCAGAGCGGCTGGATTGACGACTATCCGGTCAGACTCACGGACGTGGAAAAGTTCGAGCATGAGTTGCGCCTCCAGAACTCATGTAATGCTTCGCCGAAACCGCAGGCCAACGCAGGTCATGAGAGAAGCGTGAGCGAGGCTACACGAGCAAGGTTGTCATCTCTACCACTTGTCATCTCGACCGAAGGGAGAGATCTGACTGGCTAACGCAAGAGCACTTCAGAGATTCCGGATCAAGTCCGGAATGACAATTCCCCCGCCCAGCTTGGGGTGAGGGTGATTCGTCTTATCTGGTAGGGGCGCGCCCGTAATCGGGCACCCGGCTGCGCCCGGTCCCGGCACAGCCGGGACGACATCCTTCTCCCGCTGGGAGAAGGTGCAGGATGAGGGAGAAGTGGGCTCACATTGAGGAGTTGAGAGGTAGCAGCCTGTCATTCTGAACTTGATTCAGAATCTCTCGAGCAGCCTCACATTGACCAGTCAAATCCCTCCGCTTCGGTCGGGATGACAATGTCGAGGGCTACCCCTTGGAGAAGCTCAGGATGGCGTCACCAACGACCCTCCCTCTAACTCCCTCCCAAGCTGGGAGGGAGGATCTCAACCCATCCCTTCAGGTCGTGACCGTCAAGCGGGCAACCGCGCGCTACACCTTCGTCAGCTTGATGTAGCGTCCGCCTATCAGCCACTCAGATACGTAGATGTTGCCGTCGTCATCGGTTGCCAGGCCGTGCGGGCTGTTGAATAGACCGGTCTTCAGGCGGTCTGTCCGCATCGGCACCTCGTTCGCATCGAGCATGTTCGGCCAGCCCGGCTCGCCCGCCACCTCGTGGTTGTCGCCGAGATGCGTTACCAGACGGTCGTCGCCGTCCACTATCGTCAGGCGGGCGTTCAGCTCTGCGATCACCAGGAAGTCGCCATACGGAGCAAAGGCGCTCGGCGTGATCATGAAGTCCCTGCCGAAGCTGCGTTTGAACTCTCCGTCGAGTGAGTAGACCTGCACCTGGCCGTTTGCGCGGTCGGCCACGAAAAGCTCCGGCTCGCTCTTCCGCGTGTCGATCCAGATGGCGTGCGGAGTGTTGAAAGCGCCGGCATCGCCTTCGTTGCCGTTGATGCTCGATACGTAATCGCCGGCCGCGGTGAAGCGGTGGATATGGTTCTGGCCGTAGCCGTCAGTTACCCACACATCATCGTTGCCGCCGTCTTTCTTCTGCCAGACCGCGACCTGCGTCGGCGAGTAGGTTCCTGGGTTGTAGATCGGCAGCTCGGGCGCGACCAGCTCCATCTCGATCTCGCCGGTGAGCGACATCTTGACCGTGTGGCCGGCCTTCGGTCCCCAGATGTAGTCGTAGTCCTTGTCGGGCTGGCGCTTCCGACCGTTGTCCGCGAACCAGATGCACTCGTTCGTACCGTCCGTGCAGATCGTCACGCCGTGCGCCTCGGCAAGCGGCACATCCATGTGGCGCACAAGCTCGCCGTCCGTCGTCAGCTCAAGGACGGTCGAGCGGGCGGGATGAAAGGTCAGCAGGTTGCCGTTTGCGGCGCGGGCGATGCCGTGGTGCGCCCAGCCGCGCGCCGCCTCGTCGGCGAACGGTATCTCGGCGAAGTCTTCCTCCCACTCGAACGTGAACTCGCCGCTGCCGATCTGCATGTTTATTCCTCTGCTGTGTTTCGCGGTCCGCCCTACCCGCTCTTAGCGTCGGCGTAGTGCGACTTCTTCATCGTGTCCTGGATCTCGAATATCGAACCTCCTCCCGGCGTTGGCTGGCCGATGCGCACCGGCACCTGCTCCAGTCGTGGCTCGTTCGTCGGCTCGCCGCGCACGATGCTCGCGTTGAAGGTGTCCCAGTCGCCGTAGCCGGTCAGCGGGAAGGCATCGGCCGCCGCGTAACCCATCAGCAGCAGGCGCCGCGGGATGTCCGAAACGTTGGGCGCCGAGCCGTGCAGCTCCCGCACGTGGTGTATCGAGATGCCGCCGGCCTTCATCGTGATCGGCACCGCTTCCTCCATGCTGAAGTCGTTCTCGGACACAGCGCCGACGAACACGCCGTCTTCGTGGTGATCGTACGCCGGACCTTTGTGCGAGCCGGGGATCACGTAGAGGCAGCCGTTCTCGATCGCCATGTCATCGAACGTGACGCCGATCTCAAGGATGTCGTCGTTCGTCGCCGGATAGAAGCCCCAGTCGGTGTGCCACTCGACCTGCTGCCCGCCGCCCGGCGCCTTCATGTTCAGCTTGGTGTGGTGGAGGCGGATGTTCGGGCCGATGAGGCTCTCGATGATGTCCAGGAGTTCCGGCTTGCGCATCGCTGCGTCGTACACCGAATGGTGCTCGTGCGGGCTCTTGATGCGCCGCAGCTTCGGCGTCTCCTTCGAATGGCCGGCGCCGAAGTCGAGGTCGAACATGTCGGTGTGCTCGGTTAGCTCACGCGACTGGTCGACGAACTCCTCGGTGACCCGGCGCAGGTCGTTCAGCTCGGACTCCGAGAAGACGCCTTCGACGCCCAGGTAGCCGTCACGGTTATATGAGTCGATCTGTTCCTGAGTGAGGCTCATCGGTCTGTCTCCGTTTGCGGTTGTTGGACGCGAAACGCTCTGCGACTGTCAGATTGCGGAGAATTTACCACCGCTCGGAGATATTCGCAGCGCAAGCTTCAGGCTCGCCGGTTCGAATGCGCGTATGCGGATAGAATCCCGGCATCGAGGAGCCACCACGGGCGATCGGAGCTTCCAATGACCGGAGAATCGACGGCAGCGGGCGTCACCGGCGAGGTGCTGCTGACTGCGGAGTTCGACGGCAAGATCGGCAGCCACGGCCGCGTGCTGGTGACGCTGATTCTGATCATGACGGTGGCCGGGATCGTGCTGATCCCGTTCTGGCTGATGTTCAGCCTGTGGTACTACCCGCAGTGGATGATGCGCCTCTCGGCAAGGCTGACGACGCAGGCGGTCGAGATTCGCAAGGGCGTGTTCTTCCGCAAGGAGGCGACGATCCCGCTGAACCGGATCACGGATGTGCGACTGCACGACGGCCCGCTGATGCGCTACTACGGGCTGCGCGGCGTTGCGATCGAAACGGCCGGGCAGGCTGGCACGTCGGCGAGCAGTGAGGGCAACCTGATCGGGATGATCGACGCCGATAAGTTCCGCGATGCTGTGCTGTTGCAGCGGCAGAAGGTGCTGGGCGGCGAGGATGTCGGCGATGTGCGGGCGGCTGCGACGTCTGGCTCGGATGAGATCCTGGCCGAGATCCGGGACATCCTGGCGAGGATCGAGCAGCAGGGCCGGACGGACAGCGGTTGATCCAGGTGACAGACGATGCCTGACTATCCGCCGCTTGACTGGGAGCAGATGTATCGGGACGGCATCGCGCCGTGGGACGACCCGACACCATGGCCGCCGCTGCAGGCGCTGGTCGAAGCGAACTGCGCGGCAGGCGACTCAGTTCTGGAGGTCGGCTGCGGGCTCGGCAGCGATGCGATCCACCTCGCGAGCCTCGGGTACAGAGTGACTGCGACTGACCTCTCGGAAGCGGCGATAGCGAAGGCGCAAGAGGCTGCACGCGATGCCGGGGCGGAGATCGAATTCAGTGTCGAGGACTTCTACCGCCACTCGGACCCTGCGAAGTACGACCTCGTCTATGAAAAGGGCGTGATGGTGAACGCCGAGAATGCTGCTGTGCGAGAGCGGTTTGCCAGGACGATGGCGGCGCGGCTGAAGAGCGGTGGCGCGTGGATCAGCGTGTGCGGCAGCGCCGGCAACCTGAACCGTGATGGCTCCGGACCCGACAAACGGGGATACCCTCGGCTGTCGCTGCAGGAGATCAGCGCCGCGGTCGAGTCGCACTTCGAGGTTCAAGCTGTCACTAAAGAGCTGTTCGGCTCGCTGCCCGAAAACAGCTTCATGAGCTGGGTTGTGGTGGCCCGTCCCCGCCGGACGCCAGCCGCAGTCCGGTAGTCTTCATCTGTTCTCTTATCGGTCGAGGCCACACAACCCAAACCGCTCTCCATGTACCTGCTTGCCGAAAAGTCACAGATCACGCCGGATGCTTTGAACCGTCTGTTCGAAGCCGCGAGCTCTGGACTGCCGGTCGTCTCGGAGGTCGAGATGTCCGAGATCGCAGGTGGCTACGGCTACCTGTCGAAGTCGTTCCGGCTGCGGCTCAAGTGGACGGGGGCCGGAGCGGAGTCTGCGCCGCCGACGCTCGTCGCCAAACTGCCGCTGCCTGAACGGCTCGGCGAGACGATCCCCAGCTCACGCCGCATGTACCGTCGCGAGGCGATGTTTCACCGCGTCGTGGCGCCGGAAGCGCCGATCAGGACGGCGAAAGCGTGGGCATCGGTCGTGGACGAAGCGAGCGGGCTGGCGACGCTGGTCTTCGAGGACCTCGGCGGGTTCGACACGTTTGAGGACGACGAGACGGTCTCGGTGGAGCGTGTAGAGCGGTCGGTGATGCAGCTGGCACGTCTCCACGCTCGCTACTGGAACAGCGGCGAGCTGGAGTCGATGGACTGGCTGGCTTACCCGGCACAGACAGGCGTCGATCAGGTTCCCGCGGAGCGCTTCGCAAAGCTCTGGCCTCAGTTGGTGGCGTCGGGTGCGTATGAGCTTTCCTCGACACAGCTGCAGCTCGGCGAACTGCTGAGCGAGCGGATGGACGGCGTTTACGAGGCCCTGCACGCCGGGCCGATGTCGCTGATTCACGCTGACCTGCACCAGGAGAACCTGTTCTTCGATGACGACGAGCCGGTGTTCATCGACTGGGCGTCGGCTGAGCGGGCGAACCCGGCGAAGGACATCGCCAAGCTGACGGCGTCGTGCCTGGAGCCGGGAACGGTCGGAACGCTGCGGCCGGAGATGGTGCGGGCGTACCTGGGCGAGCTGAGACGGCGATCGCCGGGTGTAGGGATGACGGCTGGGGAGATGGAGCGGTTTGTGCACCTGGCGATGTGTCACTACCTGGCGATGATGACGTTCCTGAGCGACAGCCCAGATTTCGATGCGCTAGCGGCGAACGTGGAGACGCGCACGGATTTCACGTCGAGCCGTGTGATCACGGCGTGTGACAGCGAGGAGATAGTGGCCGCCGTTGAGGGGGTTTGAACCGTCGTCCCGAGCCAGTGCGAGGGATGACAATCGTGACGCCTCTGGCGTCACCGGGCGCAGCAAGCGGCGCCCCTACCAAACACAACTAACTCCCTCCCGAGCAGGGAGGGAGCATCAGCCTCTTCTCGCTTGCTCTCTTGCCTTTTCGCGGAACATGGCGAAGCTTGAGGTGTAGCCGTGCAGGCGCGAGTGGCCGTTCACTGTGCTGATCTCGCCGTTCGAGAAGAAACCAGCCAGCGGCACCGGCGCGATCAGCTCCTGGAAGATCCCCGTGTCGTGATCCGGCTGGCCGTGCAGCCGCTTGCCCAGGCTCAGGCATGAGAACATCAGCGCCGAAGACGGGATGCGGTAGTCATTCGCAACATATTCGCCAAGCGACGCCCGCAGCTCCTGCTCCGCCATCACAGCATCGCTCACGTGGAACTGCACCACCTGCCCTTCCCGCACCGTGTCGCCCACGGCTATCGCCCCGGTCTCCTCCACCATGCCCAGCACATTGCGGATCACGAACTCGCCCGTGTCGTCCGGCTCGCCGGCATATCGGCTCAGGATGCCGATCTGCACCGACCGCCGAATCAGGCTCTTGCTTTCAGACGAAGCCGTCTTGAACACGCCCTGCAGAGTTGTCAGCGCATTCTCACCGTCCAGCTTCAGCACCAGGTTCTCGCTCGCCTCCGTCACGACCATCGGCCTGCCGATCGGCCGGCAGGCGTTGGAAACCACCGACTCCAGCTCGATGTCGCCTGTGAAGGCGATGCCGGCGGCGCCTGAACGCCTCATCTTGCCGTCGACGAACAGCGCGCTGGTGCCGGGACCGGATCCGCCGCTCACAAGCCCGCCTGTCTTCGTCGCCCTTGGAAAGGCAAAGTCCAGCCCGGCGAGCACCGCGTCGGGGCGGATCGTGTAGGGATCGGGGAACAGCAGGAAGCTGCGGACTGAGTCTGGCTCCACGTCCAGCAGCTCGTGCCACTCTTCGGGCGGAGCGTCCGCGTCCGGCAGGTCGTGCTGCTTCAGGTAGAAGGGATGCGCGTTGGCGTCTGGGAGCACACCGGCGCAGACGGCAACTCCGGGACGTCCTTCGATCTCGCGGCCGGCGCCGATAACGCCTGACGCCGAGCAGCCGACAACGGTGTCGCCGCTGAGGCGCGAGCCGAATAACTCCGGCGCCACGAAGTACGAGGGCGCGTGGTGACGCGAAACGAATACGAGTGTGATGTCTGGCTGAGCGTTCCCGCTGACTTCCAGGCTGGCATTTATCTGCTCGGAAACCTGCTCAACCGCTTCGGAAAAAGAGGGCGCGTCCGAAATCGCTGACGTCCAGTGCAAGGGCTACAAGTCCTCCGTCGTTAGCCAGCAGACGCCTGTGAGCCGAGGACCTGCTATCGAGGTCCTAGAGGGTGGGCAGCGCTTGCCGCGCCGCTTCCACCGTCTGCTGGACATCTTCGTCTGTGTGTGCCGACGACATGTGGATGCGTCCGTTGGACGACAGCCTCACGCCGCGTTCCATCATCGCCCTGGCGAACCTTGCGTACAGCGCGTCGTCGCAGTTGCGCGCATGATCACGCCAGTTGACGATCTCTGGCTTTGTCGTGAATGAGATCGAGAAGACCGAGCCGACGCCCTGGACGTGCAGGTTCGATTCCGACTCCACCGCCGCCTGCCGCAGCCCGTCCATCAGGTGAAGTCCCCGGCCGTTCAGCTCCGTGTAGAACGCAGGGCCGGCGTCTGCGATGTGCTTCAGAGAGGCGTACGCAGCAGCCATGGTCATGACGTTCGAATTGAAGCTACCGCCATGGTAGACGGTGCCGTTTCCGAGAATCTCCATGATTTCGCTACGTCCTGCGAGCATTGCCACCGGAAAGCCGCCGGCCATCGATTTCGCGTACGTGGCGAGATCAGGAATCACGCCCAGGTACTCCTGCGCGCCGCCTGCTGCGACACGGAACCCGGTAATGACCTCATCGAAACAGAGCAGAGCGCCGTTTTCGGCGCAGATCTTCTTCACCGCCTCCATGTAGCCGGGCTTCGGCATGATGCAGTTGGTGTTGGCAAGGATCGGCTCCATGATGACGCCGGCGATCTCGTTCGGGTGCTGCTCGAAGGCGCGCTCGAGAGCCTCGACATCGTTCCATTCACAGACGACGACGCCATCGGCCGTGCCCGGGTCCATACCCTGCGACTCGCTGACGACGTTTGGCGAAGCGGCGTCACCAGCGGCGTCCAGCGGCGGGTGGATCGAGTAGTTCACGCTGTCCATCCAGCCGTGGTAGTGGCCTTCGAACTTCAGGTACTTCGGGCGGCCTGTGTAGCCGCGCATCAGCCTGATCACCAGCTGGTCGATCTCGGTGCCCGACGAGGCGAACCGGACTCGCGCATCTGGCATCGGGATCATGCCGAGCGCCAGCTCAGCAACCTCAAGCTCGCGCTCGAACTGCGCCGCGTAGACGTAGCCCTTCCGCATGTCCTCTTCGACCTGACGGTTGATGAACTCCGGCGCGTGGCCGAACAGGTTCGGGCCCATTCCCTGGATGTAATCGATGTACTCGTTGCCATCGGCGTCCCACATGCGTGAGCCTTCGGCCCGGTCGAAGAAGAGCGGCACCGGCGCAGGCTCGTTGACCCTGATCTGGGATGAGATGCCGCCTGCGACGAGCGACTTCGCCCGTTCGTAGAGCTGGCTTGATCTGTCGACGTTCATGTGAGCTCTTCTGTTACTAAAGTCCCGTTTCGCACGAGGTCCGCGGGGCGCAAGCTTTTACCGGTGAGTGCGCGATGCGGGTGCAAAAGGATACGCACCCGGAAGCGTGTGTGCGAACGAGAAACGGCGTTTCAGACATGACACGCGTTAACAGACAGCACACGCGCCCGCGTACAATATCGCGAGGTTAGTCCGAGTCTGCCTGATCTGACGATTTCGTTCTCCTGGCTCAACTCCCGGTGATGAAAGTCGGCGTCTGCAGGACCGGAACAGTTTGCATGCTCTAGGAGAACTTCCTTGAATATCTTCGTAGGAAACCTGCCGTTTTCGGCCAACGACGATGAGCTGCGAGAGGCCTTCTCCCGCTTTGGCGCGGTGGACTCGGCGCAGGTGATTATGGACCGTGAGACGGGCCGGTCACGAGGCTTCGGCTTCGTAGAGATGCCCAACAACGACGAAGCGCAGCAGGCCATTAGCGGCATGAACGGTGCCGACATGGGCGGACGTCCGCTGACCGTTAACGAGGCCCGCCCGAAGGCCCCGCGCGACGGCGGTGGCGGTGGTCGCTGGTAGTCCAGCAACCGTTATTTGCACGGTGAGAGCCCCGGCTGATTAGCCGGGGCTTTTTGTTGGGCGGCCTTCAGGCCCGGGCTCGACAGAGGTCGGTAAGCGTAGAATCGGTGATCGCGTTTTTCACCTGACCCGGGACCAGCCGTATGACCTCCAGCAACCCCTCGAACGGACGCTTCCTCGGCGTCACCATCCAGCCCATGTACTTCCAGTCGGAGGGCGTCGACGAAGTGCTCGATTCGATGGCCGCGGCCGGTGTCAACGCCATCGCCACCGCGCCGTCTGTCTACGAAGCGGTCGACCGGCTGCCGGGAGACGATGACGCCGGGTCGAGCGAAGAACTGCCGCGCCGGGAGCCGCCTGTAGACGCCGGCGCGGGCTCGGTGCGGGTCGTCGAGCGGCTGCTCTGGGGCAAGGAAGAGGTGCTGATAAGCCCCTCGCCATCTGCGCCGCCGAACATGGAGTTCTACGAGGGGCTCAAGTACCAGCCGTCGCAGGCGACCGCGCTTACCGAGTCGGACGGCGACCTGATACAGCGGATCATCGACGGCGCTCACTCACGCGGCATAAAGGTCTATTTCCAGGTGTCTGCGGTGCAGGTGCCTGGCAAGCACGACGAGGACATGCCGAAGCTGCCAAACGGAGAGTACCCGCGGCACCGCATGGTCCACACCGTTTCCGTGGCTTCGGACGACGCCCGCGCCTACGTCTGCGCACGCGTGAAGGACCTGCTTACTTCGTACCCGGACGTTGACGGGCTGCGGCATGACTGGCCGGAGCATCCGCCTTACCGGCTCGGCGACGCGTTCCTCGACTTCTCCGAGAACGCGCGGCGTGCGGCTGACCGCATGGACTTCGATTTCGAGGCGATGCGGTCTGCTGCAGGCGCGCTCTACACGCGGCTGCAGCACCTGTCGGATGCTGACTTCGAACCACTGTGCGATGTGCACGCCATGCCGTACACGCTGGCACATGGCATGGCCCGAAACTCCGCCCTGACCGAGGTGCTGCGGTTCAAGGCGGCGCTCACGACGCTCTATATCAAGGAGCTGCGGGAGGCGATGGAGTCGGTGCCGGAAGGCAGGGGCAAGGAGCTTTCGCCGAACGCCTTCCCGCCGCCGCTTTCGCTGCTGTCGGGCATGGACTTTGGAGCGGTGGCCGAGCACGCAGACTCGATCAACATGAAGCTCTACACAATGCACTGGCCACAAATGGTGCACTTCTACGCCGAGGAGTTGACGGAGCACAACGACCGGCCGCTGGATGAGAAGACTCTGATCACGGCGCTTTCGAACCTGTTCGATTTCGAGGATGGTCGGCGCGGCGAGAAGCTGGAGGATTACCTGTATCCGCCGCCGGACGCGCCGCACCGTGCCGGGCAGCAGGCGCAGCTGCGGAAGATCAGGCAGGCGGAGCTGGAGACTGGCGGCGCCGCGGATCTGTTCCCGGTTGTGCATGGCTATGGCCCGCTGGATGACTTCGAGGCGCGGCTGCATGTAGCGTGGGACGCGGGAACTCCGGGCATCTGGATCAACCGCTACTGCTACCTGGGCGAGAGCAAGATCGCGGCGATAGGACGGCTGGCAGGAAGCTGACGGGCAAAGCCCGTTCTTCCATTCGAGACGAGTGTCGGCGGCCCATCCTCCCTCCCAGCTTGGGAGGGGCGGGTGCCCGCCTGCGGGCGCGGGAGGGTTGTTAGTGACACACCTGCTCGTCCGCAACAAGACGAATAACCCTCCCCTTAGTCCCCTCCCAATATGGGAGGGGAGAAGTCCACCTTTCTGAGCCCGCTGAGGGGATGGGGCTCGATTGTCATCTCGACCGAAGGAAGAGATCTGACGGGTCAATGTGATACCGCTTCTCCCTCATCCTGCACCTTCTCCCGCTGGGAGAAGGAACGTTCCGGCGCTGCCGGGACCGGGCGCAGCCGGGCGCCCGCTTGCGGGCGCGCCCCTACCAAGACACTGCAGGCGCCAGGAGATGTCATTCTGAACTTGATTCAGAATCTCTCGGTGTCCCCTGGTCGGCTCGTCAGATCCCTCGACCCGCAAGCGGGTGCCCCGCGGTCGGGATGACAAACTCACCCCACACGCTCGAATCCCGCGTCCGGAAGCAGGCACTCTTTGCCCGGGACGAGGGGCTCCACGCCTCAGTTTTAACATTCGCCTTAACATTGGCGTAACCTCTCCGGGTGAAATTCGCCGCCGTCCCCGTCCAGCTTGTCGTCGTCGTAGTCGTAGGCCTCAAGTC
>JANQEF010000281.1 GCA_028278465.1 Dehalococcoidia bacterium
GAACCTTGGCCGCCGGGAGGCCGGGTCCCTGGCAGCCGGAGGGTTATATGGCCTCGATGCGAGCACCGTCGCAACCGCCCGCACCCCGCTTGAGTTAGAGGTGGCCACGCAATCGAGGCTGGTTACGACAGTAGCCGGTGGCCGGTGACAGTGGGGACACAGCTCGGTCTCCCTGTGGTGACGGTTTTCCGCCCGCTCAGCAGCAGATGTAGGAGCCCCGTTGGAGCGGTCGCACGGTTCCGGTGGATCCAGTGTGCGGTGCGGTTTCCTAGACAACTCTCACAAGCGTCTGACACCGCGCCAATCTCGGCCGGTTTTCATAGTGGGCAAGCGATGAGACGGCGACAGTAACGAAGCCGAAAAAGGGTGGTCTGACGAATGGCCGTAATCAGTGTGGTGACGGACTGCGAGGAGACAGCTGAGCAGTTGGCGGCGGTGCTGCACGATCGAGGGCATGTAGTGAGGTTGTTGTCAGACTCCGAACTGACCGGAGAGCGCCTTTCGAAGGCCGAGGAGACGGAGCAGGCGACCGGCCTGTTCGTAGTTGATGCGGACTGCAGTCCGTCGGAGACCGCGAGCAGGGTCAGGGCGATCACGGAGGAGTGGTCGACGGCGCTGACACCAGTGCTGGTCGCCGCTTCTGCTGGCTCTGAGCGGGAGATCGCTCTCGCCTGCGCATACGGTGCTTCCGGCTTATTGCGAAAACCCTTCAGGACTGTGGAGACCGTGCCAGATACGGAGAGCGCGCTCGCTGCGGCCTACCCGGCCGGGTAGCTGCTCAGGCGCAAAGATCCGGCGGCGTCGAGGGGGCGTTGCCGGTCAGTATCTCCCGGCCGCTGTGCCGGTCTTCTCATCCGGCCAGCGGGGCCGGGCCAGGACGTGAACTGTCTCCTCACGTCCCGGTCCCGGCCCCGCATTTTTCCCGTTTTCGGACCCGGGTCGGTGAGTCAGACCACTACCGGCAACACGATGTGCGAGGGCCGGCCCGCGTCCAGGTACACCGTGTTGTCTGCCTTGTCGAACCGCGTGTGCAGGCCCAGTGGCTCGCCGGTGTTCGGGTTCACATCGAACCGCGGGAAGTTCGAAGACGAGATGTCGACTCGGATCGTATGGCCTTCGACGAACAGGTTCGATATCGGCGGCAGCTCTATCTCCACCTCGTAGACCCCGCCGGGCGTCATCAGCCTCTCGGCATCGAACCCTTCGCGGAAACGTGCTCGGATGATCGAGTCGGCAAGCGGCAGATGGAAACCTTGCGGCCAGTCTTCAGACGGCGGATAGATGTCCAGCAGCTTCGCTGTGAAGTCGGTGTCTGGCGCAGTCGAAGAGATCCAGAGCCGGACACGCGGTGAGCCTGTCACCTCAACCGGCTGCTCAAGAGGCTCCGACTCGAACGTCATCACGTCCGTCCGGTCCTTGAGGAGCGGATACGGCTCGCTGCAGCACAGCAGCTCCGGCCGCTCTTTCTGGTGCAGCGGGCCGTCGGGGATGACCGATTTCATGCGGGCACGCTGCGGGATGTACGCGGCGTCGAGACCTTCGTTGAGCGGCACCCACTCGTACATGCCGGTCACGTTGGCGCCGATGCTCGGGACCGGGTTTTGCGGGTCGTGAGTCCAGCTGACCGCTGAGTCCGAAGATTCGCCCGGTTCAGATGAAAGCAGGCCGCTGGTCCGCAGGAACATCTTCGCGTCACGCGCCCTGGCGAGCGGCCACTCCTGCTCCTCCCGCCAACTGCCGCCGTGATCGATGTTGCCTGCATCGTCCTTCCGCCCCGAGCCTCCGCCCATCACGAATATGCGGGCAGGCGCGGTCGCTTCGGCTCCCGTCTCCTCGCCCTTGAGCCAGCGGTCGAACCAGCGCAGCCGCTCCGCGTTGAACACCTCGTCGCCCCACTTCGCAGAATCGCCGAACTCGACCTCACCGACCGATGTCGAGCCCTTGCCGCGCATCAGCACATGGTTCCACGGGCCGATCACCAGCTTCTGCGGAGACGACTTCAGCTCGGTCATGGCGGCGAACTGCTCGGTCACGTCGCCGGGGAACGGGTCGTACCACCCGCTCGAGTAGACGGCCGGGATGTCCGCCATGCGATCGAAGTGCTTCGAGTGATCGACCGACTCCTGCGCCCAGAAGTCGTTGTAGACGCCGTCGCAGTAGTAGTGGAAGAGGATCTTTTCGAGGTTCGGCACCGCGGCGATCGGGGTCTCGCCGGGCCGTAGCGGCTCCCTGAGCAGCCGCAGAAGCTCCTCCCGCAGGTTTTCTGCGCCGCGCTCGATCCGTTCGATAGCCTCCGGGTCGTCCTGTATCTCCTGCGAGTCGTAGCCGTGCAGGTACAAGGCTCCGTACATGTGGAGCCCCATCGCTCCACCCTGGCGCGCCTCCCATCGGAAGGCGTTTGTCGGCGCGACGTCGACCCACAGCGCGGCGAGGTGTGGCGGCCGTTCGAGCGATGCCATGTTCTGCACGATGCCGCCGTGGGATGCGCCGACCATGCCGACTTTGCCGTTGCACCACGGCTGTTCGGCGGCCCACTCGATGGTGTCGTAGCCGTCCTTGCCCTCGAGCTGGTTGGCGGTGTGGAAGTACTGGCCCGTGCCCTCGGACTTGCCGCGGCCTCTCAGGTCCTGCAACAGGACGACGTAGCCGCGCGGCACGAAGAAGTTGGCGATCGGGTTGACCCAGATGACCGGGTTCGACTTGTCGTACGAGGTGCGGCCGAGAATGACCGGGAACTCGCCTTCCAGCACGTTGCCGAGCTCGTCGGCGGGCCGGTAGATGTCGGTCGCCAGCTTCACGCCGTCCCGCATCTGGACCATGACGTTTTGCGTGACGTTTACGGTGTGCATCGTGAAAAGGCGTTCGGAGCAGGTCGGCAAGCCGGACGGCCAGATACTAGCTGAACACCAGGTTGAAGACTATCGAGCCCACGAAAGCGGGGATCGCGCCGAACACCAGGAGGTTGATCGCAATGCGGACATGGTGCGGCCAGCGCGCATAGCTTGTAGAAGTGGTCAAGCTGGTAGTGCTTTGGTGGGGTCGTTGTACGCGCGAGGCCGCTCATGCGGGGCGCGAGTCATCGTTCACACGAACCAGCTTGTGGGGTTCCAGGGGATCAGCCCTACAGAACATCTCGGCCGGCGATGGCGTCGACAAGGAAGGTCGCGAGGAGCGCAACTATCAGCACGACGGCAATTGCGACCAGGATCTTCTTGATACGCCCGTCGCCGCCACGGTCGTCGTAGGTGCCGGCGTTGCTCTGTTGCTGACTCGTGGCTCGGAAGTCGGCCGGTTTCTTGTCCGGCTTGCGCAGGATGTTCGGTTGATGGGGAGGGGAGGACTCGGCGGACATGAGGTGGCCTCCATTCACTATCGACTGTGAGGCTTTGCGACCGGGATCACGCGCTGCAACTCCATTGTACTTGCCGGGCGGCTACGGAATCACCGGCAGCAACAGGTGCGACGGGTGTTCCGCGTCATGGAAAACGGTCTGGTGCGCCACCCTGATCTCGGTGTCCGTAGCGATCGGGTTGCCAGTGTTCAGGTTGCGGTTGTAGCGCGGGAAGTTGCTTGACGACACCTCGACGCGAATCCGATGGCCCGCCAGGAACACGTTCGCCGTGTCCCACATGTCGATCTTGAACTCGTAGGTCTCGCCGGGCTCCATGAGCTTCGGGTTTTCCGTGCCATTGCGGAACCGGGCGCGGCAGATGCCTTCAGTCAGGATGATCGCTCGCCCGTCAGGAAACACGTCGATCAACGCCGCCGTGAAGTCGGTGTCGACCGCGGTCGAGGCGGCGTAGACAGTTGCCGAGATCGGCCCCGTGACTTCGACGTCCCGCTCCAGCGGTTCCGTGGTGTAGACAAGCACGTCGGCTCGCTTCTCGACATCGCGGCGGTCGCGCGGGCCTGTCAGGTCCATCGTCTGGTACTGCGCTCCCCACGATGGCGCAGGGTCGTCCGGGTCGTAGCGGAACCGGTCCGGCGGCTCGTCAGCTGTCGGCGGGTCGAAGGAGGCAGAGCCGCCGGGAATTGCGTCCTCCTGCGCGTCGTGCGGTCCGTCGCCGTGCAGGTAGAGCTTCTTCCACTCTGTCCTCGCCAGCGGATACTCGTTCTCCAGCCGCCACTCGTTGCTGCCCATCACGAAGATCTTCACCGGTGGCTCTTCGTCGATGCCGGTGTCGACGTCCTTCAGCACAGCGTCGTACCAGCGCAGGTGGATGTCGGCGACATCGCCGATCGCGTCCTCGCCGAACTCGACATCTTCAAAGGCGCCGTTGGGCCCGAGCGGCCTGCGGCCCCAAGGAGCAACCTGGTGGCTCCATGGCCCGATCAGCAGCTTCGTCCTGTTCCGGGTCTCCTCCGCCCTTGCATGCGCCTTCCAGCCGTTGAAAACCGTGATCGTCTCGTGGAGCAGTGAGTCGTACCAGCCCGTCACGAACAGCGCCGGCGTGTCGGCCTCACCGTAGCGGTCACGCAGCGAGTAGCTCGACCAGAAGTCGTCGTACTGCTCATGCTCAACAACGCCACGGTAGTAAGAGCAGTCTCCAACCAGGTCGAGAGTCTCGACGATAGGCAGATGGCGGTAGACGGCGTCCCAGTCGAGCCGGTCGAGCGCGTCGGTCTGCATCACGCGGCCCATCATGTTGGCGAAGAAGAGGCTGGTTGCGTGGGCGACCACGCCGTCGACGCGGTGGTGGCCGTAGTTGTCCTGCTGCGACGCGATGGGCACAAGCGCTTTGAGGTACTTCGACCTGAGCGTGGCGGGCGCGGTCTGCGTGAAGCCCGGATACGAAAGGCCGAAGGTGCCGATCTTGCCGTTGCACCACGGTTGCTGGCCGATCCACTCGTGGGTGTCGTAGCCGTCCGGGTACTCGCAGGTGTAAGGCTCCCAGTCGCCGTCCGAGTCGTGACGCCCGCGGCTGTTCTGCAGTACGACCGCGTAGCCGGCATCGACGAAACTGTCGGTCCACGACAGGTAGCGAGCATCCTTCGTGTTGTAGATGGTGCGCAGCAGGAGCGCAGGCCACGGGCCGTCGTCTGTCTTCGGCAGGTAGATGTCGGCCGACAGGTTCACGCCGTCGCGCATCGGCACCTTCTGGTCGAGCATGAGGCGGAAGCGGGGAGAGAAGGTTTCTGTCATTGGTCTGTCTCTTTGCCGGTGTGAGCCGCGCTCCGACTTGCGCGGGCGGTTTGCGGCGGGCATATTCTGTGGCGGTCAGGCTCGCACGCCAGAATGTGGGCCAACACCCGGCTTAAGTCAATCACCAGCACAGCCACGGAACCAGCCATGCCACAACGCCGCGTCGTCATCACCATGAACAACCGTCCGCCGAGCGACATCACGCTCAATGTCATCAAAGAGGCGGGTTTCGACGTCGAGTACGTGTCGTGCGACACCGAGGAGCAGGTGATCACGGCCGCGAAGGATGCCGATGTGTTGCTGGTTGGAACGGTGCCGCACACCACGCGCAAAGTGCTGGAGGCGTTGCCGGACCTGAAGATGGTCGGACGGAGCGGAGTCGGGGTTGACTCGGTCGACCTGGAAGCGGCAACTGAACTCGGGATTGCGGTGACCAACACGCCGGGGATCAACACGAGCGAGGTGGCAGACCACGCGATGGCGCTGCTGCTTTCGATAACACGCCAGGTCCCGGAGCTCCGGGATGCGACGAAGGCGGGCGCGTGGAGCGATCGACCGGCCGAGGTGAACGCGCTGCGTGGCAAGCTGCGGCGGATCGCAGGCAACACCGTTGGCATCTACGGCCTCGGCAACATCGGCCGGGCCTTCGCTTCAAGGGTGCGCGGCTTTGGCCCGGCGCGGATCATTGCCCACGACCCGTATGTTCCGCAGACCGCGGCGGACCTTTACGGCGTACAGCTCGTCGACTTCGACACATTGCTCAGCGAATCTGACTACATCACGGTCCATTCACCGGCGACCGCCGAGACGAACCATGCCTTCAATATCGAGAGCTTCCGGAAGATGAAGGCGACCGCGGTGTTCATCAACTGCGCCCGCGGGCCGATCGTTGACGAGGCCGGGCTGCAGGAGGCGCTCGAGACGAACGTGATCTACGCTGCCGGGATCGATGTGACGGAAGTGGAGCCGCTGGACGCCGAGAGCCCGCTGCTGAAGCTCCCTAACCTGACGATCACGCCGCACTTTGCCGGCGGCTCGGATGTGACGACGACCGAGGGCGCAAGGCGCTGGGGCGAGAACGCTGTGAATGTCCTGACAGGGCAGCCGGTGCATGGGCTCGGAAACCCGGATGTGGTGAAGGTGATTGCGGTGAAGAGAGCGCAGGGCGACACACGCTGGGATGGCATCCCGGACCCGGTGACGAGCCGCGGGTTCTAGGAGCCGGCGAACGCCGGATTCATCGTCCGGCTTTCACCCTGAGGCGCTCGCCGTCCGTGATCACGGACACGTCGCCGTGCTGCGACGTCACGAAGATGTTCTCTTCGTCGACGGTGTTCCGCAGGCGGGACATCACGTCGTCTGTCGGATGCCCGAAGCGGTTGTCACTGCCGACCTGCACGATGGCAGCGACCGGGTCCACCGCCTCCAGGAACTCCGAGGTCGATGAAGTGTCTGATCCGTGGTGCGGCACCTTGAGCACCGTCGCCCTGAGATCATGGCCCGACTCAACCAGCCTCCGCTCGACCAGCGAAGTTATGTCGCCGGTTAAGAGCATAGACACATCGCCGTAGCGCAGCATCGTCACCAGTGATGCGTCGTTGATCGAGGCATCAGGAAACGGCCGCCCGCCGGCGAGGACCTCCAGCGTCACGCCATCATCAAGCCCGATCACCGAGCCGGGAGCGAGCTCCACCACGCCTTCATCCCGTTCCGTCATCGCACGTCGCCACGCGGCATGAACTGTGCTGCCGTGCTCGATTGGGGTTTCGGCTACCGTCTTAACGTCGTAGCGCTCGATAACCGCCTGTAGTCCGCCGATGTGATCGGCGTCGGGGTGTGTGACGAGCAGCAGGTCCAGCGACCTGTCCCAGAACGGCAGCGCTGCGTCCAGCTTACGGACGGCTCCGAACGGGTCGCGGCCGCCGTCGATCAGCGCCGAGTTGCCGTTCGGCGTCTGGACCAGGATCATATCGCCGCGGTCCGTCTTAAAGAAGGTGACGGTCAGGTCACCGGTCCTCGCCGAAGTGATTGTGCCTGCCCAGACGACGGCCGCCACTGTCACGGCAATAGCGACCGTCCAGACAGGAACGCCGGAGCGCACGAAACGGCGCTGAGATAGTGGCGTCGAGTTCACGTTCCGCAGGGCTCGAAGCCCTCGACTTGCCCGCGTCACAACGGTGCTCCAGCCGAACGCCAGGAAGATCAGGCCATAGGCGAGGACCGCCGTGCCTGCCGACCAGCCTGAGGTGTCGATGATCCCCGGCGGCAGGTCCCGGAAGAATGCGGCGACCCCGGCCACGAACTCACCGAGCAGCCACGCCGGCCAGCCGATCACTTCGCCGAGCTGGTCTGAAACACCGGTCGCGAGGGCCGAAAGAGCGCTGACAACGATCAATAGCGGCACAGCCGGCAGCATGATGATCGTCGCCGGCCCGCCCCAGACCGGCGCTCCGCCGAAGTTCACCGCCACGAGCGGCCATGTAACGAGCGTGGCCGCAACCGAAACCGCGATGCTCGCCGCGACCCCCGTCGCCAGCCGGTTGCCGTCTCGATCGTTGATCCGCAGTCGCGGCATCAGGCGGTCGGCGGTGTTCATGAGGCGTGGCGTCAGCACCGAGATGCCGGAGATAGCAGCGAAGCTGAGCTGGAATGAGAGCGAGCGCAGGATGCCGGGGTCGACAGCGACCATCACGGCGGCTGCGAAGCCGATGCCGGGGAGCGAAGCGTTCTGTCTGCCAACGGCGCGCGCCAGCAGCAGCACGCTGAACATGATCGCTGCACGGGTGACTGACGGTGAGAATCCGGCGAGCGCTGCGTAACCCCATGTGACCACGAACGGCAGCAGCAGGTAGTACTGGCCGCGCCGGCCAAACACCGCAGCGGCGAAGGCCATTGCGAGTCCGCTGATGAGCGCGACGTGCAGTCCGGATATCGCGAGGATGTGCGAAGTGCCTGACTCACGGAAGTCGAGGTTCAGCTCATCCGAAAGGCCGGTCCGGTCGTTGACCAGCATCGTCCGGGCCAGCGCAGAAGCCGGCTCGCTGAGCGACCTGCCCAGGTTGTTGGAGAGCCACTCGCGCGCTCCCGCCACGAGCCTGCGCGCCGGGTTGCCGCTATCTGCCAAGACCAGGTTCACGACGCCCGTGAAGACGGTGCCTGCTGAGCTTTCGGCGAATCTGCCGGTCGAGACCGAGAAACGGCCGTTGAACTCGTAGATGTCACCGTAACGGAACCCGCTCGAGGCTCGTCCCGATCCGGTCTGATCGAGCAGGCCGCGGGCGAAGACGGTAAGCGGAAAGTCGGCGGGCTCGCCGTCGACGGAGGTCGCTCGTATCGGCAGCCGCACGCCGAGGCCTGCTCTCCGCGCATCCTCCTCCAGCCAGCCGGTCAGCGCGATCTCCTGGCCGTCTGACGGCACATTCGCCCAGTCCTGGCGTAGCTGGGATTCCGCGGACGCGCCCCTGGCAAACCCGAGCAGCAGGACCAGTGCGCCAAGCGCCAGCACGAAGCCTTTTCCGCTCCTGGCCTGCACCAGCACTGCAAGGAACAGCACGACGCCCACGACGATCAGCGCCGCCTGTAGCTGCCGGTCGTCGAGCGAGATCCCTGCGCCGAAAGCGGCGGCCACTCCCAGCACGAAGAGGGCCGCGCCGGTGGAGAGCTTCATGGCTGGACGACCAGTGAGCGCAGGCCGTCGACGGTGGCCGGGCCGATTCCGTCGATGGCGGTCAGGTCGTCGACGAACAGGATTGGGCCGTTCCGGTCTCGGAAGCTGATGATCGATGCTGCCCGAGCCGGTCCGATGTTCGGCAGCTCTTCGAGTTGGGTGGCACTGGCGGTGTTCAGGTCAAGCAGGATGTTCGGATCAGGCGACGCGTCTGGCGCGCCCTGGGCGATCTCGCCCTCTGCAGGCTCTTCAGCAACCGCTCGGACCACGATCTGCTGACCATCACGCAGCGGCGCGGCCATGTTGATGGTGGATGGTTCGGACAGCCCGCCGGCTGCTGCGACGGCGTCTGAGACCCGGCTGCCGGGCTGCAACTCGTAGATGCCGGGCCGCGAAACCTCGCCTGCGACATGCACTACAAGTGGGCCGGGCGTTGGCACGACTATTTCGACCGTCCGCGAGTCCGGCCTGGCCAGCGCCCATGTCGCCGCTCCTGCGCCGATGGCGACGATGGCAAGAGCAAGCAGGACGAATGAGAACGACGGGCGGGAGCCAGCGCGCACCGGTCTGCTCGCCGCTTCAGATCGGTCGGCGTCAGCTTCGCTCCCGCCTGTGCGGTTCCTGGATTGATCCGGGCTGCGTCCCACGGTGGGCCACCCGTTTTCGCTTCGACGTTATTGCCCGAGCGGCCAGTTCCGCCCGATGGAAGCGCAGTTTATGCGACAGGCAGCTCATGCCGTCGCCGTGACCCGAAAAAACGGGACGTGCCGGGTCGGTCGACGGGCTCGCGGCACAGGCGTAACCTTCGGCATCCGCGGGCCACGATGACGCAGCGGAGCGCTCGCCTCGCTTCACACAGAAACGCCAGCCGCCAGGGAACCACGCATGAAAATCGAGCAGATCAAGGTCACTGTCTTCACCTACACGTCGAACACCGTCCACGACACCGACGGCCACACGCATCCCGGCGACCCGCACGAGGCCAGGCAGGCGATGCTGACGATCACCGATGACGAGGGCAACAGCGGCCGCTCTTTCGGCGCGCCAGAGTCGCTCCGGCCGCACATCATCGAGAACTATGTGAAGAAGGTCCTGATGGGCGAGGACCCGATGGACCGTGAGAAGCTGTGGCTCGGCCTCGCACGCTGGCAGCGCGGCAGCGGCGAGCAGCTAACCGACCGGGCCCTGGCGACTGTCGAGATGGCGCTTTGGGATCTTGCCGGCAACGCGCTCAACACGCCGGTCTGGAAGCTGCTTGGCGGATACCGCGACAGGGTTCTGGCATATGGCAGCACGATGTGCGGAGACGAGATGGCGAACGGCCTGGCGACGCCGGAGGACTACGGGAAGTTCGGCGAATGGATGATCGAGCGCGGCTACAAGGCGATCAAGCTGCATACCTGGATGCCGCCCGTATCGTGGGCGCCGAGTGTGAAGATGGACATCGCCGCCTGCGCAGCGGTCCGTGAAGCGGTCGGGCCGGATGTTCCGCTCATGCTGGACGCCAACCACTGGTACAGCCGGACCGAGGCCTACGAGCTCGGCCTTGGCATCCAGGAGCTCAACTACTACTGGTACGAGGAGCCGATGGACGAGCACTCGATCTCGTCGTATCGCTGGCTCGCAGAGAACCTCGACATCCCGGTGCTCGGCCCGGAGTACGCGGAAGGAAAGTTCCACAC
>JANQEF010000207.1 GCA_028278465.1 Dehalococcoidia bacterium
GAACATCGAGGCGGCGCTTTCAGGCGAAGAGCCCGACGGAGTGATAGAGGTCATCGACTACCCACCGATCGGCGACCCGGCGTTCTGGTCCTCAAAGATGTCCCCGCGCCAGGCGTGAAACGCGCAGGGCGAATGTCCAGGCAAGGGGTTTGCTCGCCGCGCCGGTGCCAGCGATAGGCGGGACTACCGTGTTTCCTGAGCGAAGCGCAGCGTAGTCGAAGGACCTCTATCGCGAAGGCCGATCCTGACGTCGGCGAGCGATCGCCTCAGAGACCCTTCGACTGCGCTCAGGGAACACGCCCTCCCTCTCCCATCCAGGGAGAGGGATTGAGGGAGAGGGTGAGGCCGCTACGCCATCCTGAGCCCCTGTCGAAGGGTGAACCAGCTGTCGGCCTCTGGCCGACGTCCCCTCTCTCTAGCTCTCTCCCACAAGGGGAGAGAGGAACACGCCAACGACCCTCTTGTGGGTGGGGATCCGACCTGCCAACCCGGGCCCATTTATCCCTGATCCCGCTGAGAGCAAGAAGATCGCCATCCTGAGCTAGTCTGCCCTGAGGGTGATCGAAGGAAGGGTGCGCGGCACTCACGTCCCGGCTACCGCCGAGAGCGGGCGCAGCATGTTTGAGACCGCCCCTACAGCTGGTTCATGGTGACGACCACGTTCGGGCCGCCGCTGGAAGACTGCTCAGTCACCGCAACGCTCCCGGTCATCGAAACGCCCATCAACCCGAGGCCCGTGAACGCGATCTGCGACGTCCCCGACACGCTCACCGTCGTCACAACCGTGCCGCCCAGCGACTCCACTAGGCCGGTCAGTCCCGCGGCGCCATCGCCCGGCACCGGCCCATCCGACCTGTAGCTCAGCGTCACGTTCGTGATCGAGTTGAACGTGATCACATTGCCGCTCTCGGTCGTCAGGCCCACATTCAGGCCGGCCTCCAGCAGAGGCCGCAGGAACTCATCGAACTCGGCCGCCTCACCGGTCAACTGGACCGGCTGACTTGAAGAGCCACCGCTGCTGCCGCTCGAACCACCAGACGGCGGCCCGGCGCCGTCGCCCGACGATGACGCAGAGCTTCCGCTGCTCGGCACACTGGTAGCGGTCGCCGTGGGAGCCGGGCCCGAGGAGCCGCCGCTGCTGCCGCCGCTGCTCATCAGGTCCGCCAGCGCAGTCGCAGTCGCCTGGATGTCCTCCAGGCTGCCGCCCAGCGCGCCGGTCGGGTCGCTGATATCACCGCCGCCGAACGGGCTGTCCTGGATCGAGAACGTCTCGCCGGCTCCCGCCATCGCAAAATCCTCGGTCGCGAAGATCATGCCGCCCGTTTCGCCGGAGCCGAACGGGTAATCGATGATCTGGACCATCGCCAGCGAAACGCCCCCCGGGAGGGCGCCACCGCCGAGCAGCCCGGAAAGCTGGTTCGGCGAGACCGTCGCGCCGTTGCCCGCGATAGCCGCCTCGAGCGCCTCAGAAGCGCCGTTGCTGCTGAACATGCTGTCGAGCTGGTACATCACCAGCACGCTGTCGTCGTCCGGCGACTCGAAGAAGCAGATGGCGCGGGCGCCAACGTCCAGGCCCTCTTCGATGGAAGGCTCAGCGAAATCGTCCAGGTCTTCGGCCAGCGGCGACTGCGGAGTGTTGCTGATATTGGCCAGGAACTCCTCGTCTTCAGGGTCGATGTCCACGACGTTGGCAAAGTCGAGGTTCATCAGGTCCGAGCAGGCCGATGCGATCTGCTGAGCACCCGAGCCGCCTGAACCGCCGCTACCGCCTGACCCTCCGGACCCACCAGAGCCTCCGCTGCCGCCGGATCCGCCTGAACCGCCGCTGCCGCCCGGGCCGCCTGACGACTGGCTGCCTGTATCTCCGTTCCCTCCGCCATTGTCGCCGGATTCATCATCGCCACCTCCACCGCAGGCCGCGATGGCTAACACCGCGATCGAAATGAGGATGAAGGTCAGGAACGGGTTGCGAAGGGTTTTCATCACTGGGTACCGGTTTGCTGTTGGGTCGTGCAGCTATCTGGCGTGCGAAGTGGCGGAGATGGTAAACGAATCCCTGTTCAGGTGCACCGGTTGGACCTGAAGAAGCCGTGAACGGGCGCGAGTAGCTGTGAGTGAGGAGTCATTGCACAGACTGATCACCGGGACCGGCCGCGCCGGCGTCGAATCCCACGCTATATTGCGCCTGTTGCCCGGGCTATATGCCGGCGGCACGCCTCGACGTATCGATTCACGGGTGAGCGAAGCGATAAGCACGGGAGAACGGCGTACATGAGAGAGATATCGATTTCGAACGGCACGCGGTTCATGGTCGAAGCGATGGAGGGCGCCGGTTTTCCGGGAGATCACGCCTCGCAGATCGCAGGCGTGATCATCGACAGCGAACTGCGCGGCCACGCCGATCACGGGTTGTTCTTCTTCCAGGCGGTGCTCCGGTGGCCGGCGGGTCTCGGGATGGAGGTGAACCCGGAGGTGAAGATCGCCCGTGAGACCGAGGTCACGGTGAACGTCGACGGCGGCAACGGTTGCGGCGTGATCGGCATGAACCTCGCAACCGACCGGGCGATCGAGAAGGCGGCCAGCAGCGGCATGGCCGCGGGCGTCGTTGCCAATACGCAGAACGTCGTGGCGCTGGCGCCGTTCGTGCAGAGAGCGGCCGACGCCGGGATGATCGCCATCGCCTGCAGCGGCTTCCGGTATCCGGTCATGCCGCCTTTCGGCGGACTGGAAGGCGCGTTCGGCACCAACCCATTCGCGTTCGCCTCGCCGGCGGGCGAGAACTATCCGTTCCTGCTCGACATGTCGACGAGCGGCATGGCAGGGGCCAAGATCCTGGAGGCGAGGGACCGCGGCGATGTCCTGCCGGAGGGTTTCCTTGAAGATCTCGAAGGCAACCCGGTCACAGACCCGGCGCTGTTCAAGATGGGAGAGAGCCTTGTCCTGCCGATGGCCGGCGTCAAGGGGTATGGACTGGCGATGATGGTGGATGTGCTGACGGGCGTTCTTGGCGGAGACGACTGGGGACATTTCATCTGGGTGATGGACGTGAGCCGCTTCTCGGATCCCGGCGAGTACGGGAAGCGGATGGACGAGGAGATAGCGCGGATCAAGGCTGTGAAGCGAAAGCCTGGCGTGGACGAGATCTTCTACGCGGGTGAGCGAGGGCAGGCTCGAATGGCCCGCCTGCGCAGCGAAGGCCGCATGCCGCTGACCGACGAAACCTGGAAGGTTGTCGAGCAGATCGCAGAGTCGACCGGAGTGGCGTTGCCTGAGTAGTGTGGGCGGCGCGGCTTGGCCTGGCTCGGCCAGTGCCACAACTCGCATCGGCCTCAAGCAGTCTCCAGTAGTGCCGCATCCGTATACTGTGCCGAACTGGACAAGCGATAACGCCATGACCACCACGGCCGAGCCACCGACCG
This sequence comes from Dehalococcoidia bacterium, assembly GCA_028278465.1. Taxonomy (GTDB): domain Bacteria; phylum Chloroflexota; class Dehalococcoidia; order Lucifugimonadales; family Lucifugimonadaceae; genus JAJCYX01. Next base: position 3,420 of record JANQEF010000207.1, read on the forward strand.
CTACCATGACGCCCCTCAACCTGCAGGTGAACGGCGTCGGCGTCGCAGTGCCCGCCAACTCCCGAGTCCTCGATGCCCTGCGCAAGGCAGGCTTCGACGTCCCGACCCTCTGCTACGACGAGCGCGTCGGGCCCAAGGGCTCCTGCCGCATGTGCCTCGTCGAAGTCGAGGTCGACGGCCGCGTCGAGACGGTTGCATCCTGCACATCGTTCGCCGCCGAAGGGCAGAGGGTCGAGACGCACAGCGATGCGTTGAAGGACTATCGCCGCACGCTGCTGGAGATGCTCCTCTCCGAGACGTCGGCGCCGAAGCGCTTCCCGGAAGACGACAACACCGCGCACTCCGAGTTCTACCGCGCCGTCCGCGAGTACGACGCAAAGCCCGACGCTCTTCCTTTACTGGAGCGCCGAAAGCCCGCGCCCGACCCGAACCCGTTCATCCAGCGCGACTACGACCTCTGCATCGCCTGCTACCGCTGCACCAACATCTGCAACGAGTGGGAGCAGGCCGGCGCCATCACCGTCGACGGCCGCGGGCAGGACTCGAGCATCTTCTCCTTCTTCAACAACAACCTGCTCGACAGCCCGTGCACCTTCTGCGGCCAGTGCATCAACACCTGTCCGACCGGCGCGCTGACCGACCGCAAGCTGGCGGGAATTGACCCGCACGAGACCGAGCACACGAAGACGATCTGTCCTTACTGTGGCGTCGGCTGCGGCATAGAGCTGGTGACGCTGGACGGCGAGCTTGTTGGCACGAAGCCTGACTTCGATGCGCCGTCACGCGGCTCGCTCTGCGTCAAAGGCCAGTTCGCGTCATGGGAGTTCGTGAAGTCGGAGCAGCGGCTGAAGTATCCGCTCATCCGCAAGAACGGCGTGCTGGAGCGTGCAAGCTGGGACGAGGCGCTGGACCTGGTCGCTTCGAAGTTCAAGACGATCATCGATGAGGACGGTCCCGACAGCATCGTCTGCTGGGCTTCTGCGCGCGTCGTCACCGAGGCGAACTACCTGATGCAGAAGTTCGCCCGCGTCGCCATTGGCACCAACAACATCGACAACTGTTCACGTACTTGACACGCTCCAACGGTCGCCGGTCTGGCGGTCCAGGTAGGTCGGGGAGCGATGACCAACTCCATCGAGGAGCTGGCTGACTCCAACCTGATCATGGTCACCGGCTCGAACACGACCGAGGCGCATCCCGTCATCTCGCTGCGCATGAAGCGCGCCGTCCGCAAGGGCGCAAAGCTGATCGTGATCGACCCGCGCAAGATCGAGCTGACGAAGTGGGCTGACCGGCACGTCCAGATCAAGGTCGGCACAGACATCCCGTTCTACAACGCGATGGCGAACGTCATCATCAACGAGAAGCTGTACGACGAGCGCTATGTGAACACGCGCACCGAAGGCTTCGCCGAGTTCGCCCGCCATGTGCAGAACTATCCGCCCGAGTACTCGGCCGGGATCTGCGGCGTGGACGTCGAGGACATCTACTACGTTGCGCGTGAGTATGCGAAGGCCTCGCCCGGCGCGGCTATCTGCTACACGCTCGGCATCACCGAGCACTCGTGCGGCTCGCACAACGTCCAGAGCCTCGGCAACCTGGGCATGCTCACCGGCAACTTCGGCGCCTACGCCGGCGGCGTGAACCCGCTGCGAGGCCAGAACAACGTGCAGGGCGCGGGCGACGCCGGCGCCATTCCGACTGACCTACCGGGCTATCAAAAACTGGAGAAGCCGGAGATCAGGGAAAAATTCGAGAAGGCGTGGGGCGTTCCGCTGCCGAAGCGTCGAGGCATCACCAAGATCACGGCGATGGACCAGATGCTGAACGGCAACGTGCGCGGCGTCTTCGTGATGGGCGAGAACACGGTTGTCTCCGACCCGCACGCCAACCATGCCGAGCACGCTCTCAAGGCTGCCGAGTTC
>JANQEF010000226.1 GCA_028278465.1 Dehalococcoidia bacterium
AACTTGACGACGAGACCTCTATCACCGGCCCCGTGACGGTGTCAGGCCGCCAGGGCGGAATCGCGGTGAACTTCGATGACGCGACGCTCCAGTTCCACCCGCAGGTGGAGCAGGAGGAGCAAGATCTGCTCGACAGCTCGGTTGGAACTCCAGACGTGATGTTCAATGTGGATGTCGGTGCGATTCAGTCCTCCAGCTCCGTCTCGGCGTCGTTTTCCAACGACCTGCCGGACGAGATAGCCGGTTCGGTATTCGCCATCGGCGGGACCGGTGATGCCGGTTCGCTGGCTGACCCCGACGCCGATATCGCCTACGTCGTTTCTGTGACCACGAGCGGCATTGGCGATGATGACCTGCAGGACAATACGGTCTCCATGACCGTAGGCAAAGACTGGTACGAGGGGCGCATCGTCGCCGGGAAGGTGATCGCCATCATCAAGATCGCTGACGACGGCCAGGTGTTCACGGAAGAACCTGCGTGCGTCGAGATGGCGGATCACTATCTGTGCACGGCGACCTTCGGCGGTGAGGCAGGCGGCTTCTCGCAGTTCGCGCTGGTGACACTGACGCTTCCAGCTACACCAATGCCTACTTCCACTCCGACGCCGACCCCGACGGCCACTCCTACGCCCTTGCCAACACCGCCGCCGACCGCAACGCCAACGTCAACCCCGATCCCCACGGCGACACCGCCGCCTGCTGCTGCCACCGATACACCGGAGCCGCCTGCTGAGACGCCGACAACGCCTCCGACAACCGTTGTAACCCCCACACCGGTTGTCGGGGACCCGGGAGACGGAGGCATTCCGAACTGGGTGTTTGCGCTGGCTGGCGCTCTGGCCGTAGGTGCACTTGGAGTCCTGGTCGTGAGAGGCGTCACCTTGCTGCGGCCCGGGAGAAACGCTTGATCTGATGTACTGATTGAGAAAAGGGAGTGAGGGACAGCGATGAACACACTATTGGCAAAGCGGCCTTTCTACATAGCCGCAACCATCTCGATCTATGCTGCGACGCTGGCGATCGCGGGTTTCCTGCTCACGAACGTTGATCTTGCTAGCGCCAGCAGTCCCGAGCACCTGTGCCGCGCCGACACCTCAGGCGATGAGCTGATAGCGCGTGACGAGGCGATAGCCGCTGTCACCGACTTCCTCACCGGATCACCAGAATGGGAACACGGCGAGGTCGCCGACGTTGTCGCAGCCTACCTTCTAGCAAAGCAACTTGACTGCTCTGCGGGCACTGTTCTGCCGCCCGCGCCCCTCACACCTAACGACACCGCAGTGGTGGCCGTGCAGACCGTCGGCGGGGAGAACGGCCTCAACGAAGCCGGGGCCCCGGACCTGGTCCATTTCTGGGGCATCGGTGAGACGCTATTCCTCCGTGCCGACGACGACATGTCAACTCCCTGGCTCGCAACTGCCTGGACGGTTGCGCCTGATCTTTCGGGCGCCACGCTGTCGATACGGCAGGATGTGCCGTTCCAGACCAACAGGGGCAACTTCGGAAACCTGACTGCACACGACGTGGCCTGGAGCATGAACAACGCCAACGCCTGCACCAACCCGGCTTCGATCCACGGCCAGGCAGGTGACTTCTGCGGGTTGTGGGGCGAATGGACAGCAGTCAACGATACGACGATCACGTTCGACTTCACCCAGTTCGACTCGACCTGGAAGGACGACTTCCTCAACCAGTCAGGGCAGGCCTTTACCGTCTTCTCCAAAGCCGCCTTCGACCAGAACGGGCCGGACTTTTCCCGCAGTAACGTGGTGGCGACCGGTCCGTTCGAAGTGGAGAGCTGGCAAGGCGGCTCGCAGGCAACACTGGTCAGCCGTTATGCAGGCGGAGGACAGCACTACCTGCCAGAGTTGACGCCTAAGACGGATCGAGTGCAGTTCCTGGAGGTCGGTGAATCCGCGACACGAGCGGCGATGTTGGCCTCGGGTCAGGTCGACGCAGCTCCGCTCGCACCGACAGATGCTGTGCCGTTCGTTAACGGAGGATTCGGTCAAACTGGAACACAGCTTGCACGGCAGCTGGGCGTCTTCTTCTCAGGGAACCTGTGGGAAGACGTTCATGCGGCAACAGGTGAACCACTGCCCACCAAGGCCACGTTCGTTCACGATATCCCGTGGATAGGATCGCCGGGTAAACATAACGGAGGTGTCCCGAACGATGACATGGAGCAGGCTCGCCTGGTCCGTCGTGCGCTGGCCGTGGCCATTGACAGAGACAAGATTAACCAGGAGCTGCTCGGCGGGCTTGGACGAACAGTTCACGTCGAGTACTTCTCAACTGCGCACCCGAACTGGGATCCGAAGTGGGAGTACCCGCACGATCCCGCAGAGGCGGTTGACATACTGTCCAACCAGATCGTCGGCGACTATCACCGGGGCACCGCCGACGGAAGTGTCTTGAACGGCAACGCCTTCGAGGTTGGGGTCTATGCTGGCCCCGAGTTCGGTGGTGGAGCCAGTATCACCGGCGACGTGGCCGACGCGGTCGCGGCGGCGTGGGCTGATCTGGGCCTGAACGCGTTCGCCCTGAAGTACTCCTATCCGCAGTTTCGTCCGGGAGTGGTCGGGAGGACCAATACCCTTCCGTGGATCACATCCTGTGATGTGGGCAGGGAGTCGCGACCATGGCACTTCCCGAAAGGGCTCGTCCAGACGACGTTCACGCGTGGTGGTTTCAGCTGCGGCTTTGAGTCGCCCGAGATCGTGGATTTCTTCGTCCGAATGGCCGAGGCTCCGGACCAGGCCACGGCAACTCAGGCGGCGAATGACTACCTCGACTACGTGTACTTCTGGAACCTGCAGCCGGGTGTAGTAGCGGTCCCTGACGCCGTTTACATCAACCCGAACAAGATTGCTGCCTGGCCGATGGCGAAGTCGGGAATTTCGAACATCGACAGTGTCTGGAACCTTGAGCTGCAATAGTCGTCCCGTGATGTTCGAATCGAGAACACACAAGGCCAAAGCTACGGAGGGTTTCATGGCGATGGCCGGGCGTTCACGGAATAGTCGGTGGGCGCCGAGACGGCGGTGCCGCGAGCCGATGCAGAAAACTGGCAACGCACCAATCGGACGAACCTGCCTTGTTGGCTAGATCGAGCAGCGACAAGCCGGACGTCCGGTTCGACAGAGCGCAGAAGCGAGGAGAGCGCACAAGAACGCTCCTGTGGCTTGGCCTGCTCGTCTTGTCGGCGCTAGTGCTGACCATGTTTGGATGCGGCTCTACGGAGAGCAACGGCGAGGAGCCGGGCGTTTCCCGCACGCTGAGCGCAACGAGTGCACCGCCGGGCGGCGAGATCAGGATTACCTTGCAGCCGCAGGGAATCGAGGGGTTCTACGCGGTACGCGAGGAGCCGGGAGACCTCGAGGTGACGTCCAATTCTGCCTCCACTTTCACCGATGGAGTGTTCGTTCAGCTTGACGCGTCTTCGTTCGACTACTCGGTGCGGATCCCGGTGGACGCCGCGAGTGGAAGTAGATATCGAATTAGCGGCGAGTACTGGACTGATCCTGCGACAAGGCTGCCTGTGACTCCGGCCGAGTCGCTGATCACGGTTGACTGATGCGGTTTGGAGACCTGAACTGGGCGCCGTCGATGCGGCTGCACGCGGCCAGTCCACCGTCGGGTCGTTTAGTTTCCCGGTGGGACCAGCGGTGGTTCGCGCCACCGACCGGGTCCCGCGCGCTAGCCGGGGTTCTCCTCTCTCCCCTTGTGGGAGAGAGTTAGAGAGAGGGGATGTCGGCCTGAGGCCGACGGCTTGTCGCCGAGCGACAGGCTCAGGATGGCCGCCAGCTTCACCCTCTCCCTCAATCCCTCTCGCATCAAGGGAGAGGCAAGAAGGTCAGCCTGAGCCCGGGCACGCTCACCGTGAAGGCGCACGACTCAAATCGTACCGGCTTTGACGTCACCGGGCGCCGGCCTACCAAACAAGAGGAATGACCCTCCCCCTTCACCCCCTCCCAAGCTGGGAGGGGGGAGCCACCGCCCTACCGGCTGCTCAGCGCTCTCGACTGGACTGCGTCGAAGGTCATTGCCGGGAAGTCTCGGCGGAAGCCTGCGTCTTCGAGCGTCTGCTCGCCCACTGATCCCAGCACGTCTTCGCCAGCCCAGGTCCGCACCGTCATCCGGTTCCCGTACGAGCCGGTCGCAGGCACCAGGTGGTCTCGCAGGGCACGCACCGCTGCGACCGTCGGCTCCCCCGAGGCGTCATCACCCGGTCTCAGGCGCTCGCCATTGCCCTCAGACCGCAGCACCGGCGTCTCGCCCCTGAACACAACGTGGTTCGACGGCACCCTGAACAGGCCTGAGAGCAGCCGAGCATCGTCGTCGGCCGCATCGATCAGCGACTGGTCGAGCACGTACGAAAAGTCGCTGACCGGCACAACAGTGAGGCTGTCCTTGCCGCCCCTGTGCCCGGAGCGCAGCCGCTCGACGGTCTCCGGCAGCGCGAACTGGACGCCCGGCAGCCCGAGCACGAAGTAGCCGCGCCGCACGTCGCCACGCAGCTCCATCAGCGAGAGCGCGTTGACGATCGGCGCCCACTCCCAGCCGCTGCCTTCGAGCGACAGCACGTGCCTGCTCACGACGCCGTGGCGGTGGAGCAACGCTTCTGCGCGTGCGTTCGCCAGCGCCGAGACCTCCGGATCGCTCCCCATCACCGAGAAGCGGCTCACCGGGAACCAGCTGGCGTCTTCGGGCAGGCTCGAGGTCAGCTCGCGCATGCGACGCGTCGCCTGTCTCCGTGCGACGGTCCGACGCCGCGCTGTCGACCTCGACATCCCGGCGGGCGCGTGCTGCGTTTCGGGGATCGGTGTGCTTGTCGCCGGGTCATGCTGCAGCGCCGACTGGAAGGCGATCCAGGAGTTCGTCGTGACTGCGCCCGCTTTCAGGAGCGCAGATAGCGATGACTGCAGCTCGCTGAGCCTGACGTCTGCGAAAGCCGACCGGAGATCGGCCGATGTCACCGTGCCCTCGTCCCTGATGAAAGACATCACGCGGCCTGTGAGTTCACTGGCGTCCGGCACGCCTTCAGACGCCTTTTCGACGACTGCCTCGCCCAGCCAGGTTTTCCCTTCGCCGCGCGGCACGAAGCTCACCCTGGAATGGCCTTCTGCATCCTCCGCAACTAGCACCGGCACAAAGTCGCCCGATCGAAGCAGCTGGTCAAGCAGGCCGGCCGTGAAGCCGGTGACCCGTGCCGGCAGAGTTCGTGAAATCCACTCGGGCGGTGAGAGCGCCACGCCGCGCATCTCCTGGAGCACTGTCTTGAGGCCGTCCGCGCCGCTGACTCGCCGCTCGGGCGTCAGCCGCTGCAGGTGCAGCAGCTCGGCCTGGTAGCGGAGTGGCGACGCCGGCCGCACCTCAGAGCGCAGTATCGAGAGCGTGCGCGCCTGTATACGTTCGAGGTTCTGCCTGACCGCCCACTCGCGGTCGTCTGCTTCCGCCGTGAAGTAGCCCCACGCCAGCTCATCGTCCGCCGCCATCGCCTCCAGCTCTTCGGCCAGTAGCTGAGAC
>JANQEF010000256.1 GCA_028278465.1 Dehalococcoidia bacterium
ACGCCTTGATCAGTCCAAGCGCTACCGGTCTCATGCGAACCGTTCCTGCCGTCCCTCACTGGCGGCAGAGCGGGGCGTCGCGTATCAACGCTACCGCCGGGCCTTAACCTTCGAAATCAATCTCGCTGCGGAACCCCGCAGCTCTTCATACGTCGCCTCGGCCGCATCCGGGCGCGCCGTGGCTACAAAATCCCAACTCATCTCGTCGTCGCCTGCGCCCCGCACAACCAGCTCCCGGAATATCTCTCGCAGCCGTCTCTTGACCCTGTTCCTGACGACCGATCCGCCGACCCGCTTGCTCACCGAGAGGCCGATCCTCGGACCGGTCCCTTCATTCGGCATAGCGGCCAGCTGTAGCAGCCTGTCGCCGGTGCGCCTTCCGCCTGAGCCAGGTTTCCGGGCGCCGCCCAGGACTCGCCTGAACTCGGCCGGCCTGCGAAGCCTGTTTTCAACGGAAAGCGCCATGCGACGATCCCGTGCCACGCGCCGTTGGCGCGCCGGCCATCAGAGCGCCAGGCGCTTCCGGCCCCGGGCGCGCCGTCGCGCAAGCACAGCACGCCCTGCCCTGGTGCTCATCCTGGAGCGAAACCCGTGAACGCGCGCTCGGCGTCGCTTCTTGGGCTGGTACGTGCGTTTTGGCATCTGGAACAGCGGCCTTTCGAGTGCCGAAAATTCTATTCAGCGTCGGAATTTAGTGTCAATTTGAGATGACTGCAGACAGACGGACCGGAGTCAGCGCTTCCGCGACATCGCTCGACCGTCGCAGGCACAACGGACAAGGATACCAGCGGATACGGATTTCTACACTCCTGTCCGGCCGCGAGAGACCGTAAGTTTTGCGATGAGATTTGCGGTAATTTCACCGGATTCCTATTATTAGGGGCAGGGCATACGGCGCGCCGCCTCCCTTTCAGGACGTTCGCAGGGGCGTTGGCCGCCATCTTTCTCGAATAGTCTTTCTAGCCAGGAGCACTCATCCCGTGGCAACTCAGACCGGTGACCTCGCTGCAGCAGATTCGGACGATTCGCAACCAGAAGTTCTGTCGCTGAGCGAGGCCTTTCAGGTCTATGTCCAGCAGATGCCAGAGGACACCAAGAAGGTGGCTCAGCCGGAGATCGCTAAGTTCGTGCGGTGGCTCGGCGGCGAGCGGCTCCTCAACTCAATCGCTGCTTCCGAGATCGGCGAGTACAGCGAGATGCAGACGGCGCGATCAACCTCAACCGACGCGCAGGAGCGGCTCGCAACCGTCAAGGCGTTCCTCACCTACCTGAAGAAGAGCGGTTCGGTCGAGACCAATCTGGCGCAGCACCTGCGAGTGCGAAAGAGCCGCACGTCTGCGACGCGTGCATCGGCAACTCGGGTTGCACAGCAGCAGGTGAGGCTGACCAAGGCCGGCTTCGACCAGATGACGAAGCAGCTGGCCCAGCTTCACGAGCAGCGGCAGTCGCTCGCGATAGACATCCAGAAGGCCGCTGCTGACGGTGACGTCCGTGAGAATGCTCCGCTCGAGGCCGCCCGCGAGAACCAGGGCATGGTGATGGCCAAGATCCGTGAGATCGAGGGCACGCTGAAGCTGGCGGTGGTGATCGACGGCTCAAGGCAGGTGGACGACACGGTCCACATCGGCTCAAAGGTGGAGATCACCGAGCTCGGGTCGTCGAAGCAGTTCAGCTACCAGCTGGTGGAGCCGAACGAGTCGAGCCCGCTTAGCGGCAAGATCTCGATAGCGTCGCCGGTCGGGGCCGCGATCCTGGGCCAGAACGTTGGCGCAGAGGTCGCTGTCTCAACACCTCGCGGCGAGCAGAAGTACCGCATCGACACCTGCAGCTAGGCTGCCGGAACTGGTGCCTGCCTGCTATCGGGCCCATAAGGTGTTTGAGCTACAATCGTGGCGCTGCTCCTGAGCCCGCGCACGGCGCGGCTGCACCTTCGCTCGACTCACACCACTCACCTACGGATTCGCGTTGATTGATGGAATTGGCGTCTGGATAGTTTTCAACCTCATCCTCGTCGCCCTGCTCGTCCTCGACCTCTTCGTACTCTCCCGCACAGAGCACATAGTCGGCCTGAAAGAGGCCGGCTGGCTGACGGCGTTCTGGACCCTGGTCGCGGTTGGCGTCGGCGCCTGGATCTTCATCGCAGGCAACAGCACGCAGGGTGTTGAGTACACGACCGCCTATGTCGCCGAGCGGGCACTCAGCATCGACAACCTGTTCGTCTTCCTGGTCATCTTTGGCTACTTCAGACTGCCGCGCGAATACCAGGCGAAGGCGCTGCTCTTCGGCATCATCGGAGCGCTGATTGCCAGGGCGATCTTCATCGCCATCGGAGTCGCCGTCATCTCCGCCTTCTCGTGGTTCCTCGTCATCCTCGGCGTATTCCTCGTCTATACGGCGTACAAGCTCGCCTTCGCTGGCGACCAGGAGGTCGACCCCGGCCGCAACATCGCCGTCCGGATTTTCCGGCGATTCATGCCGGTCTCCGAGGAGTACAACGGCACGCACTTCTTCACCCGGTTGCCGGACGGAGTGCGGGCGGCGACGCCGTTCCTGCTGGTAGTGATCGTGCTCGGCACTACAGACGTCGTCTTCGCTATCGACTCGATCCCGACCGTGTTCGGCATCACGGAAGACGCCTTCATCGTGTGGGCTTCGAATGCCATGGCGGTGCTAGGCATGCGCCCGCTCTTCTTCCTGCTCGAAGGAATGGTGCGGCTGTTCCGGTTCCTGCAGTACGGCCTCGCCATCATCCTGGGCTTCGTCGGCGTCAAGATGATCGTCGAAACGATCCCGGCGACCGAAGAGTGGCTGCACGACTTCGAGAAGTCGGCGCATCTCGGCGACCAGGGACTAATATTCATCTCGCGCGGCATCATCCTGACCGTGCTATTTGGCAGCGTGCTGCTCTCCGCCCTCTTCCCTGAGCCCGGCGACGGACCCGGCGGCCATCACGGTGGCCTGGGCGGGCAGCCGCCGGCGGGCCAAAGCACCGGCTGATCACCATGACCACCACCGACTCACGCCCGGTCTCCTCCGCAACCTCGGACCTCGAGCAAGAGCTCAAGGCCGCGGTCGGCGGCGAGGTCCGCTTCGACCCGTACTCGAAGGCGATGTACTCGACCGACGCGTCCATCTACAGCATGGAGCCGGTCGGAGTCGTCCTGCCGCGCAACGCAGACGACGTTGCCGCAGTGCTGGAGATCGCATCGAGGAACGGAGTGAAGGTGCTTCCAAGAGGCGGCGGCACCAGCCTCTCGGGCCAGACGGTGAACCACGCCGTCGTGATGGACTTCTCGAAGTACATGCACAACGTGCTTGAGGTGAACGCTGAGGAGCGCTGGGTCCGCACGCAGCCCGGCGTGACCATCGACGACCTGAACCGGCAGCTCAAGCCGCACGGCCTCTTCTTCACGCCAGACCCGTCCACTTCCAGCCGAGCCAATGTCGGCGGTGCGATGGGCAACAACTCCTGCGGCTCACACTCGATCATCTACGGCAAGACGGTCGACCAGGTGAAGGAGATGGACGTCGTTCTGAGCGACGGCACGCCAGCGCACCTGGGCACAATCAGCGCAGAGATCCTGGCGCAGAAGCAGAACGGCGCAGGGCTGCAGGCCGATATCTATCGGCGCATCCCGGAGATCGCGACCGCCGCCGCGGATGAGGTAGAAAAGCGCTTCCCGAAGATTCTGCGCCGCGTCGGCGGCTACAACCTGGACCTTGTGCAGAACCCGGCCGACCTGAACCTCGTCAAGGTCGCGGTCGGCTCCGAGGGCACGCTGCTGGCGGTCACGTCTGCGAAGCTCAACCTCGAGCCGATCCCGCCGTTCAAAGGCCTCGCCGTCATCCACTTCAAGGACATCGTCGAGTCGATGGAGGCGACGGTCGCGACGCTCGAAGAGAACCCGGCGGCGGTCGAGCACATCGGCGAGATGATCATCCGCGAGGCCCGCAACTCGATCGGCTTCTCACGCAACCTCGACTTCCTGCAAGGCGATCCCTCGGACATCCTCGTCGTCGAGATGAACGGCCAGAGCGCCGAAGAGGTCGATTCGAAGCTCGAAAAGCTTGAGCAGAAGATGCGGCGGCTGGAGCTCGGCTACGCCATCACTCGGCTCACCGAAGCGGCCGAGATGTCGAAGGTGTGGGGCATGCGGCAGGCAGGCCTTGGGCTGATGATGAACATCGAGGGCGACGCCAAGCCGTTGCCGTTCGTCGAGGACACCGCGGTATCGCCCGAGAAGCTGCCCGAGTACGTGAAGCGGTTCGACGAGATCGTCCGCAGCAACGGCACCGAGGCCGGCTACTACGGCCACGCCTCCGTCGGCTGTTTACACATTCGCCCGGTCGTGAACCTCAAGACGGCCGAGGGCGCTGACCAGATGGAGAAGATCGCTGACGAGATCTCCGACCTGGTGCTGGAGTTCGGCGGAGCGATGTCTGCCGAGCACGGCGACGGCATCGTGCGTGGCGTATGGACCGAGAAGATGTTCGGGGCGGAGCTCGTCCAGAACTTCCGCGACGTGAAGCAGGCCTTCGACCCGAAGGGCACGATGAACCCGGGCAAGATCTTCGATACGCCGCCGATGAAGGAGAACCTGCGTTACGGCGCCGCCTACCAGACAGCGCAGATCAAGACTCGCCTGGACTTCGCGAAGGAAGGCGGTTTCGCGGCTGCAATTGAGAAGTGCAACGGCGTGGGCGACTGCCGCAAGGTGAACGCCGGGGCGATGTGCCCGTCATACCAGGCAACCCGGGAAGAAGAGCACTCGACACGCGGCCGCGCCAACGCGCTGCGTGCCGCCATCTCCGGGGCACTGCCGGTCGAGCAACTCGCCTCAAAGCGCATGTTCGATGTGCTCGACCTGTGCCTCGAGTGCAAGTCTTGCAAATCAGAGTGTCCGTCGAACGTTGACATGGCGAAGATCAAGTACGAGTTCCTCGACTCGTATTACAAGACGCACCGCAGGCCGTTGCGCTCACGCGTCGTCGCCAACATCCACAGGATCAACTCGTTTGGGGCAGGCCCGCAGGCGATCATCGCCAACGCGCTCAACCGCTCGCCGATCGGCCGCTGGGCATCGGACCTGCTCCTGAAGATGGACCGTCGCCGCAAGCTGCCGGCCATCGCGACGCGCACCTTCGAGAGCTGGTTCAAGAAGCGCACGCCGAACACCACAGGCTCCCGCGGCAAGGTCGTGCTGTTCCACGACACCTTCATCAACTTCAACCACCCCGAAGCCGGCATCGGCGCAACGAGACTGCTCGAAGCGCTCGGCTACGAAGTCGTGCTGGCCGACCGCAAGTGTTGCGGCAGGCCGATGGTCTCTAAGGGCTTCCTGGACATGGCGGCGGCGAACGCCCGCTACAACGTCGATTCGCTCTACGAGCACGTCTCGCAGGGCGCAAAGGTCGTCGGCTGCGAGTCGAGCTGCATGATGGCGATCAAGGACGAGTATCCGGACCTGCTGGCGGGCGACGAAAAGGCAAAGGCGGTCTCAGACGCCGCGATGATGATCGAAGAGCTGCTGGCAGAAACGGCGGGCGATGGACAGCAGCAGATCGAGTGGAGCGACTCGGCAGCCAAGGATGTGAAGCTGTTCGTGCACTGCCACGAACGTGCATTGGTCGGCACGCAGGCCGCGCTGAAGGCGCTCAACCTGCCGCCGGGCTTCAATGCGTCGATGATAGAGGCCGGCTGCTGCGGAATGGCCGGCTCGTTCGGCTTCGAGAAGGAGCACTACGACGTGTCGATGAAGATCGGCGAAGAGCGCCTCTTCCCGGCGCTGAGGGCGTTGGGCGCCGACACCGATGTCGCCATCACCGGCGTCTCGTGCCGCCAGCAGATCGAGGATGGCACCGATCACGAGCCGCGCTTCCTGGCCGAGGTGCTGGCAAAGGCGCTACCCGAGTAGCAACCGGTCGGCCGCGCTCGCGACTCATGGCCCGCTCATCGTCGCCGGGCCCTCTGACCGTCCGCTTTCCGCTAAGCTGATCACTCACCGAACTACCGGTTGGAGCGCCGGAACCAAACGTGTCATCGATGAACAAGATTCTCGTCCCGCTCGACGGCTCGCCGATCACCGAGGCGATGGTGCCGTACGCCGCAGGGATGGCGAAGGCCGCAGGCCTCGGCATGGCGCTGTTCCGCGTGGCGGAGGGCGGCGAAGATACGCAGTCGGCAGAGTCGTACCTGGAAGGCATTGCCTCCGGGCTGCGTGAGACAGGCATCGGCGTCGCAACCGGCGTTGGCGAAGGCGACATCGCGCCGCAGATCATCGCCGCGGCGAAACGCTTCGACGCCGGGCTGATTGTGATGACCGGCCACGCCTCGACAGCGGGCCGCAAGGACCTTCTCGGCAGCACTGCACATTCGGTGCTCAGGATCTGCACAACGCCGGTGCTCATCGTCCCGCTCAGCTTCCACGAGTACAGGCCGCCCGCAGCCATCGTCATCGGCCACGACGGCACCGTGAACTCGCAGGCGGCGCTCGGACCCGCCGTCACGCTGGCGAAGGCGGTCTCGCACGAACTGGTGCTGGTGCGAGCGGTCGACCCGGTTGCAGGGCTTGGCGGCGCGGCGAAGTACTACCGCGCGGTGGACGACTTCGCAGAGGACGACCTCAAGGCGCTGCGGAACGAGCTTGCGGAGTCGGGCTGCAAGGTGAGCACGCACGTCGGCAAGCGGCCCGCCGAGCTGGAGCTGCTGGCGATGGCCGACTCACGCCCGGGCTCGATCATCGCGGTATCGACCCGCAGCCTCAGCGCAGAGGTGAACGTGCTCGGCTCTACGACGGACCGATTGGTCCGCTCGCAAACCCACGCCGTCCTGGCGGTGCCCGAGAGCTGATCTCCCGCACGGCGGAAATACGGTACGGCTGGCCGCAGCGTTCAGACACAGTTAAGAACTTCTTGCGGATTGGCTGAGGCCCGGCGGCTATGCTTGCCGTAGGTCTTCCCATGCGCCTCATTCGTCCAGCACGATCTCGCTACGGCCTCGCGGCGGCATTTTTCGTGGTCGCCGCCATGGCCGTCGGCTGCAGCTCCAGCGAGCCTGCGGGCGAACCCAACGGCGAACCAACGACCGCGCCGAGCCCGACGTCCGAGATCACCCCGCCGACGCAAAACGTCAGCCCTCCCGATTCCACCGTCGAGCCGACCCCTCTCGCCGAACTGTCGCCCGAAGAGCTGCTCGATGAGCTGTTCGTCTGGGACGGCAGAGAGGTGCGAGTACGGGTCGTGCCGGAAGCGGTAAACGAAGCTCTTGCCAGCGGCGATGAGCGGTTCCTGCCGCCGCTGGTCGAACTGACCCGCTGGGTACTGCTGTTCCCGGAGCGCAACGCCGTCGAGGTGGCGCTGCGGGAGATGACCGGGCAGGACTACGAAGGCTTTGCCTTCTTCAACTGGTACTCGTGGCTCGGCCAGAACTACGAAGGCGAGGAGTTCGCGAACTACCCGGCGTGGAAAGCCCGGCTCTACAACCACATCGACCCGCGCTTCGCTCAGTGGTTCTTCAACGGCGTCGAATCGGAGATCCCGCTCTGGACCGCGCAGTGGGGCGGAGTTCGTTCGGACGGCATACCGCCGCTCGACGACCCGACGATGATCACAGCGGGCGAAGCGATCTTCATGGAGCCGGACGAGCAGGTGTTCGGAGTCTTCATCAACGGCGACGCCCGTGCCTACCCGCTGCGCTTCATGAACTGGCACGAGATGGCGAACGACGTGGTCGGTGGCAAACCGGTCACGCTCGCCTATTGAACGCTCTGTGGATCGGGCGTCCTGTACGACGCCGAGCTTGACGGGGAGACGCTGTCCTTCGGCTCGTCCGGCTTCCTGTACCAGTCGAACAAGCTGATGTTCGACCGCTCGACCCGCTCGCTGTGGCATGCGCTGACCGGCGAGCCTGTGTTGGGCCCGTTGGTCGGGAGCGGCAAGGCGCTTGAGCTGCTGCCTGTGACGGTGACGACGTGGGAGGAGTGGACGGCCGAGCATCCCGAGACGCTGACGATCGCCTTCAACACCGGTTTCCAGCGTCCGTACATCAAGCCGGGCCAGCCGGGCGCCGCTTACACGGCCTACTTCAAGGAGGCGGAGCTGATGTTCCCGGTGTTCGAGCTGAACCCGCTGCTGGACGCCAAGACGCCGATCTACGCGCTGCGAGTTCCGGGCGAGTCAAAGGCGTACCCGATCGACATCGTGGCCGAGGAACGCGTGATCAACGATGTGTTCGATTCCCGGAACATCGTGGTGGTCGGCGACCCGGATGCGAGGTCGGCGCGGGTGTACGAGCGGTTCGGGCACGTATTCTCGCCGGGGCCGGATGCGAGGACGTTGATCGACAACGAATCGGGCCGGGCGTGGCGCGTCACTGAGGAGCGACTGCAGCCGGTCGGCACGCCAGGTTCGAACGAGACGACGCTTGAACAGTTCCCGGAGCGTTTGCCTGGACACCAGGCGTTTTGGTTCGGCTGGACCAATTTCTATCCCGATACAGAGCTGTACACGGGCGCGGAGTAGGTTCTGCGGCTGAGCCTCACACGCCTTCGCGCCCGTCGCGGTAGACTGATCGCACATCCGGCGCCGCAATCCGTCACACAAAAACCGGCGCCGGAACATGTAAACGGAACTGGAGAGCCAGCCATGACCACCACGCAGCAGCAGACCAACGGAGCGACGCCCGCGGTGATGCCCGTAAACGCCCGGCGCAAGCTGGAGCGAGGTCCTGCGATCTGGCTGGCGGGCGACCCGGAGGACCTGAAGGAGTGGATGCCGCGCGGCGCAGCAGGCATCGTCACCAACACCGTCGTACTCAACGACATGGTCAAGAAATACGGCCAGATGACAGAGGTCGTGCAGCGCTACCTGGACATCACGGACAAGCCGGTAGCAGTCGAGATCGACGGCCACTCGACGCAGGAGCTGCTGGACGTTGGCGAGGTGTTCGTGAAGATGGCGCCGGGTCAGATCATTTTAAAGATCCCTACCACCGAGTACGCGCTCGATGCTTTCGCAGAGCTGAAGAAGCAGGGCGTCGAGACCTACTGCACGACGGTGTTCACGCTGGCGCAGGCCGCAGCCGTGGCGCAGGCGGGTGTGACGCATGTCCTGCCGTTCTGTGAGCCGTACCGCGAGGTGGGCGGCGACCCGACGAAGCTGATCCGAGAGTGCAAGGCGATGTTCGACGGCTGGGAGGACAGGCCGTACATCACCGCGGCGCTGGTGAGGTCGGTGGAGACTGCGGAGGCGTGCCTGCGGGATGGCGCCGACGGCATCATCATCTTCTGGCCGATCTTCCGCGACATGCTGCAGAGCAAGCTGACGACGGAGTGGAACGCCACGTTCCTGGACCAGTGGAACCAGATGTACGACGCCGGCCTGCTCGAAGGCGTGCCAGTAGTGAGGCACTAGAGACGGGCGTTCGGCCGACGGTCCTCCCTCCCTGCCGGGGAGGGACGGGTGCCCGCTTGCGGGCGCGGGCGGGTCGGTTGTGTTTGGTAGGGGCGCTGCTTGCCGCGCCCGGTGGCGCCGAAGGCGGCACGACTGCTTGTCCTGATGAGACGAATGACCCTCCCCCTTGACCCCCTCCCAAGCTGGGAGGGGGAACGGCGCCCCTACCCTGAATTCGCCAACATCGCCTTCCACAGCCCGCGAAACACATTCGCCGCCACTTCGTCCCCATCTCTACCCGTATCCACCCTCACCACAGCGTCCGCCTCATCGTCCGACACCGGCTCCCACTCCCGCACTTGCGCCGCATGCACCTCCGGCCGTCCTTCCGACTCCGACTCGCCGCCTGCAAAACGCTCCTCAAGCCTCCTCACAGCCTCTGAACCCTCCAGCGAGCACTCGACAACCACCGTCATCACACCAGCGTCCCTGCCAACATCCAGCGACTCCCTCCTGTGCCGCCGCTGCAGGTGCGTGCCGTCCATCACCATCGACTCGCCCGACGCAAGCGCCTCCGCCGCCTGCCTGTGCATCTCCGCATACGTCCGGCGCGACATCTCCGCCGTGTAGATGCCACTGGACAGCCCAGAGCCGCTGCGCTCCGCTCGTCCGATGCCTGCTAACTCGCGCCGGATCACATCCGTCTGCAGGTGTCGGGCGCCCCAGCGCTCCGCCACCAGCCTCGCCACCGTGCTCTTGCCCGTGCCGGTTACACCCGAAGTGATCGCCAGGAATCTTTTCCGCTCACCTGCAACGATGTACTCCGCCAGCTGCAGGTACGCATTCGCATTCTCGACATGCGCCTCCCGATCTCCCGCCTCAGCCTGTTCCGCCATGATCGATGCCGCCATGCACCTGACCATAGCCCGGTAAGACTCGTAGAACGGCAGGAGATCGCGAATCTCGCTATCACCCGAAGCAGCCACATACTCATCCACCAGCGACTCGGCCAGATCGGCATGCTCGAGCCGCTTCAGGTCCATCGACAGGAACGCAAGGTCGGCCGCCGGGTCGATGTAGACGAAGCTGTCGTTGAACTCGATGCAGTCGATCACCTGCACCGACCACTCTCCTGAGCCATCCCTTTCCAGGAAGATGTTGCCGGCATGCAGATCGCCGTGGCACATGCGCGGCCTGCCGGCTGCATGACGCCGCGCAATCAGGTTGCCGCACTGCTCGATGAACTGCTCTGAGTATGCTGAGACGTTCGCAAACGCCGCTTGGTCCAGCTCCTCCTGCGCATGCTCGGCAACACGGCCCAGGTTACCCAGCACGATGCCCGAGACGGCTTCAACCGTACCGAACTCCTTCGGCGCCGCCGCTGCGTTCTCGTGAAACTCGACCAGGAGCCGGGCGATCTGTCTCACCTCATCCGCGCCCACTGCGCCATCAGCCAGCAGCGCATCAAGCTGGTTCTCTGACCGCAGCCGCCGCATCTTCAGCGCCCAGTCCACCTGCTCTCCCTCGCCACCGACACCGAACTCGCCTGTCTCCGCGACGAAGTTCACCGGCTCGACCGACAGGTAGACGTCGTGCGAGAGGCGCTGGTTCATCTCCAGTTCGCGCGCCGAAAGCTGATGCCTCAGCTCAGGCGTCGAGAAGTCGCAAAACCCGAAATCGACCGGCTTCTTCACCTTGTAGGCAAAGTCGCCGGCCAGGAACACGTCGGAGATGTGGGTCGAGATCCGTTGAACTCCGCCTGGCGCCGCGTACGGGTAGGCGTCGGCGCGCATCAGCGACTCCACGAGCCGTTCGCGGCCAGGGTCTGGTCCCTCGGTCATCGGGTCACGGTACCACCGTGTCTCCCTGGATCACGCCCTCGCGGATTACGTCGCCGATCTCTTCGGTGTGAGCGTGGTCGTTGATCGTGACGACCGACCAGCCGGACCTGCCGAACCGCAGGCGTGAGATCGCCGTGTTGTGGATCTCGGTACGGCGGATGAAGGTGCTGTCCCAGTTCGTGATGTAGTGCAGCAGAGTGCGCAGCGTGACGCCGTGCGAGACTATGGCGATGGTGTGGGTGCCGGGCTTCTCGTGCCATTCCGGGTTGTAGATGATCTCGTCCTCGAGCCAGTTGCCAGCCCGGCGCTCCACGGCACGCTCCGACTCACCGTCGGCGGGCTGGAACCACTTCCCTTTCTCGGCCGAGATGAACCTTAGCTCCATGGTCCACACGTCGTCCGCCTGCTTGCCGCGCCAGGCGGGCACCTGCCGCTCGATGATCTGCGGCACACGTTCGAACTGTGCGCCGTCGAGGCCCATGCCCTTCAGCATGCCCTCAGTCGTCTGCACCGCGCGGGCCAGCGTCGATGAGTAGATGCGGTCGAACTTCACACCCTGCCGCAGCAGCCTCTCGCCAAGCGCGAACGACTGCTTGTGACCGCGCTTGGTCATCGGAGCGTCGAAGTTGGCACCGGCCGCGATGCCGGGCTGGATGTTGTTCTCCGACTCGCCGTGGCGGATGAAGAAGAAATCGAAAAGCACGTTGTCGTGGATCATGCATAGAAGCTCGAGTCGGGTCTGGCGGCTGAAATGGCGGACGAGACGGCGCGCGTCCCATGCCTGATGTTGGGCCCGGCAGGTTAAGGGCGGTGAACGATAGCGCCTTCGGAAGACAATTCTACGGCGCGGTCCAGACGGCGTCCTGCAGCCCACTGTGCGCGGTCCGCTCAGGGGGCAGGTCAGCTACTAATCGCTGCAACGCTATCTGCTCGAATTCGTCCATCAAGTCTGTCATGGTGAGCAGATCGGTCGTCCACTCCTCGACATCGTCATCTAACAGGTCGACCAGCTGGTTGAAGAGCACCCATGCAGAGGCTGAGTCGAGTTTGCCGTCTGTGCGCAGCTGATCGGCCAGTCCGAGGTCCTGCGGGTCCGATAGCGCCTGTGTCCAGAGCAGCCTGTACCCGATGTCGTGCTCGGTCCCACGCTCCCGCCTGAGGTCGAAGACAAACTCGAACTGGTCGCGAGCCGGCGCCACATCCGGGAACTCGCCGAGTTCCATCCCCATGTACTCCTCGATTGCGCGCCACGCGGCGGCCTCGAAGATCTGCGCCTGTGCCTCAAACAGCCCGCGGGCATTCATCGAGAACGGCAGCTCCGTCTGGTCGGGGTTTCGCAGGTCCTGCAGCCCGTGGCCGAGCTCGTGCAAGTATGTGCCCAGCGCCTCGATCGGCGAAAGGCCGAGGTCGACGAAGATGTGTATCTGGCCGTTCGACCGTGTCTTGAAGCCGATCTCGCCCCGGACGCCGCTGCAGAACCCGAACGCCTCTTCGTAGTCGCTGACGGTCATCGTTATCCACTCGGACATGCATGTGGCGGTGGACTCGTCGCGGAACCGGGCCGTCGGCAGGAAGTGGAGCGCGTAGCCCTCCTCGTTGACGTCTCTGCCGGTGAGCAGGAAGTAAGCGGCGCGGCCGGCGGCGATGACCTCTGGCGTCCAGTCACGCGCTCCCGCGACGGGCACGCTCGCCGGCCTCAACTCGCGCCTCATCCCCTCGAAGATCGGCGCCAGAGCGGCCCTGATCTCCTCGTCCGACATCTCGAACGGCTCCGTGGCAGGCTCCGGGCCGTCGTGCCAGGTGAAGGTCCGCTCGAACACGTTGTCCGTCTCGTCGAGCTCCCTGAACAGTCCATCCGGGTCCAGCACGATTCGGACCACGTGCTCACCGGGCTCAAGCGAATCTGCAGGCAGCGTAATGTGGTCCTTCCAGATAAGACCGACGTTGCTACTGCCCGACGTGAAGTTGCGACGTTTTACGAACTGGCCGTCGACCAGTATGTCGGCCCGCAACTGGTTGGTCAGCGGCAGGCTGAACCGGCTGGCATTCGTGAACGAGAAATCGATGCGCGTAGTCTTGCCAGTTTCGAGCCAGCCGTCTTTGCCCGCCGTCGCGAGCGGGCTCGCGACGTAGACGCTCGCCGTGATTCCCGAGTCCCAGCCGAACGGCCGGAAGGGCATCAGGTTGGCTCGTGTCAACGGCACACGGGCCGGTGGCTCCAGGGTGACCGGCTCTGCCGGCGGGGACGGTTCGCCCGTGCCCCACACGAACTCGATCTCATACTCGTTGTCCGTCTCATCCGACTCCGCTATCCGGTCGAGCGGGTCGACGACGACCTTCAATGTGTGCGGTCCGGGCGAGATATCGATGATGTCACGCAGGTCGTCTATGTCGACATTGACCGGCTCGTCTGAGCCCAGGTTCGCCCAACGACCGCGCCTGATCAGCATTCCGTCGAAGTAGAGATCGACTTCGAAGGGCTGGTCGACGTACTGGATCGAGAAGTTGCCGGCCGTGTACGACACGTAAGTCGGTGCATCCACCGACAGCTTGCCAGAGAGCGGGTCATCGGGGTGGCTGGAAGCAAAGATCGGCTCGCTCTTGCCCTTCGGCAGCCCGACTATCAGGTTGGGCCGCAGCTCGGTGGGAAGATCCGGGCCGTCCCGGGTGCCGACCAGTGAGATGGAGCGCACGACCTTGTTGTCCGTCTCGTCCGACTCGTTGACCCGGCCAGTCGGATCGACGACGATCGATGCCTCGTAGGTGCCGGCAGGCAGGTCCATACCGGAGAACAGACCTTCGACCTGCTCCACGAAGAGAAACGTGTTCCGGGTCAGTCCTTCAGCCACCCAGGTGGCGATCACGCGGTCATCTAGCCGCAACTCGATGGTGAACGTCTCCCTGATGTCGTGCGGACTTGCGTTTCTGACCTGCCAGCTAACCAGCAGGTCCTCAGCGGGTGTGTGTTCCGCAGTCTGATCCACGCCCTGGATGTGCAGGGAAAGAATGTCTATCGGGAGGCTGAGGTTCTGCAACGTCCTTCCCGGCGGCTGCGGAGTCGGGAACGGTCCTTTGGGAACCGCTGGCGGGACCGGCGGAGGCTCTACGGGGACAGGGAAGCGCTGCAGCACGGGGAAGGCAGATATGGCGTCTGCGGTTGCGCCCGGCCCCGGCGTCGGTGATGGCGTAGGAAACGGTGTGGGCGACGGACTGGGCGTCGGTGAAGGGCTTGGCGTCGGCGATGGAGCGCTGGTGGCCGTCGGGCCCGGTGAAGGCGTGCTCGTAGGATCAACCGGCGTGCCGGCAGTTGGCGTAGCGGTAGGCTCGAGTGGCGTGGCGGTCGGATCAGGCTGCGTGGGCGTATCGGCGGGCGATACAGGCGTCGGCGTCGCAGACGCAGGGGTGCAGGCTGCGAGCAGCGCCACCAGGAACACGGTGGCGGCCAGGACTCTCGGCTTCGCGGGCACTATCGCCACTCTCCTGCGAGTCATCTCCAACCGGACTCCGATCATATCGCTCGTCAGGCCAACCTGACCCGCACCGTAGACCCGCATTAAGTGTTAAAAAGAGGCGGAGATATCGGATAGCGACCAGGCCGACCCGCACGCGCCCTTGCCGGTGCGCCGGCAACAGGAGACCGAAATGAACCCTACCGAACTTAAGCAGACGCTGGACAACGGCCAGCCCGTGTTCGGAATGATGCTCTCGATGATGGAAAACATGCGCTGGGTCGGCGTGCTTGCTTCCACCACATTGGATTACGTGGTCGTCGACACCGAGCACGCATCGCGTGACCGGCGGGACATTGCGAATCACGTGGCGATGGGCGAGGCAGCCGGCAAGACGGTGATTGTGCGAGTGCCTGAGCCGAACCCTGTTTGGGTCGCCGAGGCCGTCGATGCCGGAGCGCACGGAGTGCTTGTGCCGTACTGCGAGGACATCGACGAAGTGCGCGCCTGCGCCTGGAAGCTGCGGGTTCACCCGCTCAAGGGCGAAGGGTTCAAAAACGTGATGGAGACCGGCGAGTACCCCAGCAAGAAGTCGCAGGAGTACCTGGAGAAGCGCAACGGCGGGCGTCTCTTCATCATGGGCGTCGAGTCGAAGCCGGCGCTCGACAACCTGGAGGCGATGATCGACTCGTCACCGATCGACGGCGTGTTCGTCGGCCCGAACGACCTCACGACTTCGCTCGGCATACCGGATGAGGTGGACAACCCGATCTACATCGACGCCCTGAAGCGGATCATCGAGGTGAGCGAGGACCGCGGCAAGCCGGTCCTGATCCACCAGCAGACGATGCAGGCCAGCAGGAAGGCGATTGAGCTCGGCGCACGCTGGGTGCTGCACAGCACAGACGCCGGCTTCATCAGGAACGGCGTGAACTCGGACTTCGCGGAGCTACGCGAGGCTGCCAGCAAGCGCTGGGAGATCGCATCGGTCGACGGTTCGGAAGACAAGATGGGCGCGGTCCACTAGGCCGCGAAGCAGGATTTTTCGTGTTCTGCGGTGGCTGGCCGGTGGTGTTCACGACGTGCCGGCGCCTGAACGCGCTGTTGCCTTGACCTGAACCGACTCAAACAGGAACGGAAGATGCAGAGAGACGAATTCATCAAGGCCGTGAGCGATATGGCCGACCAGGTGTGGGACTTTCACGAGCGATGGAAGTTCTGGCCGTTCGAAGGCCCGGACCGGCCTCCCTCAGAGGCGATCGCCGAGCGCCAGGCGATTCTGGACGAAGAGATCGTCGAGCTTGGCGAGGCTGTCGAGGCAGACGACAGCGAGGAGATCGCGGCTGAGGCGGCTGACGTGCTGTTCGTTGCGCTCGGCCACGTGCTGAGCCTGCGAGAGCCAGGAATGGCCGGAGTGAGAGCCGTGACGCTGAAGAACGCCGGGAAGACCGAAGAGACGCACCGCGTGCGCCCCGACACCGGGAAGCTGCTGCCGATCTCCGGCAAGCCTCACAAGTGGCGCTGAGGCCTACGGTTCCTCGCCACTGAACTGGGCCGCTCCTCCCATCGTCCTGAAACCGCCCCATTGGCGGACAACACGCACCGATCAGCGGAGCCTGTCGCCCATCCAGGTTGCTATCAGATACTAATATCTACTAAGATCGCCAAACAGATATTAGAATCTGCCAATCGCACCCGCCATGCCCGCTTACCTGAATATCCGGGAAGCTGCCGACTACCTCGGCATAAGTCCGCACACTCTCTACAAGCTTGTTGAGGGCGATAAAGTCCCTGCGGCAAAAGTCGGCGGATCCTGGCGCCTCAACCGCGCCGCGCTGGACGAGTTCCTGAGCGGCGGCCGCTCATCCCCCGGCAAGTCCCCCGAGCTGCTAATCGTCGATAGCGATGAGTCGGCGCGGCGTGCGCTGGCTTCCATATCGATGTCGCGCGGCGCTCGCGTCCAGCTGGCCAGCGGAGCGGATGACGTCGAGGTACTGCTCTCTGCGGGCCCCGCGCCGGACCTTGTGCTGTACGGCGTACCCGAAGACACCGACGTCGCCCACGACTTCATGCAGCGACTCCGTGTAATTTCGCAGGACTGCCGCGTTGCGCTACTGGTGCCGCCCGGCCGCATGGCGGAGCTGGCCGGCCTGATGGCGTACGGCTGGCTGATAGTGCTCCCGGCGCCGGTCGAGCGGCCTGACCTGGTGAACCTGATAGCGAACCTCTGAGGATGGCCATGGAGAACGCACAAGAGACGCCGTCACGGCTGCAGTTGGTCCGCAACGGCCAGGCTGTGGCCAGCCAGGCGCAGGGCCGAAACTGCGAGGCGCTGCTGGGCGTGATGATCGTGAGGATGCAGTCGCTAATCGACCACGTGAGGCAGCTCGAGGACAGGGTGGTGCAGATGGAGACCGACTCTGCGTCACGTGCGGAGGGCGGCGCCGGGAACGTGATCGACGCCGGCGCTGTGAGGATCGACCATTCGGCCAGGCAGGTGTTCGTGAACGGGCGCGAGGTGCCGCTGTCTCCGACTGAATACCGGCTTATCCACCAACTGGCGTCGAACTCGGGCAAGGTAGTGCTGCACCGTGACCTGCTGCGGCGGGCGTCCGTCCACGGCGAGGTGAGCCCGGGCAACCTGAAAGTCTACATCGGGCGGCTGCGGGCGAAGCTGAACAGCGTTAACGGCTCGAAATGCGACCTCCGAGCGGTCAGAGGGGTCGGCTACCGCCTGACTGCGTGAGGGGGGAGCGGTGATGTTGTCATTCCGAGCGCCAGCGAGGAATCTGACCGTTAGACGCGGGAACACCGTCGTCCCGAGCCTGCGCGAGGGACCCGGTGGGCGGGGCGACCCATCTGCAGAGTTCGCTGAATCAGCGGTCACAAGTCACACGTCGCTGAAGAGTGAGCCTGGCGGTGTGTTGGCCCCACCAAACCTCCAGGTCCTTCACTGCCGTTCAGGACGAAGGTGTTCGCGCCGTTACTACCGACCCACCTTCTAGCTCACGCCCGCCAACAGGCACCCCAAGCTGGGAGGAAGGACGTGTTTCCTGAGCGGAGTGAAACGCAGTCGAAGGATCTCTGCGGCGGCGAGTCGACCTGACAAGATCAGTAGACAGCTCAAGAGGCCCTTCGACTTCGCTCCGCTCCGCTCAGGGAACACACCGCCCCACCCTCTGGCTCGTTCCCGCCAGTGGGCCCCCGAAGCTGGGAGGGAGAATCGGCGACCGCTCAGGGACGTACAACCGCCACTACCCCAGGTTGAACACCTTGAAACCCTCAGCGTAGTCGGCGCCTATCTTCGCCCCGATCTCCTTGCGACGCTGCCGCATCCACTTCCCCGTCTCCTCCGGGTCGCTGATCTGGCTCTCGTGCGCGTGCAGCGCTCGGATGCTCTTCTCCACATCCACCTCCTCCAGCGGGTTGTAGCGGGTTACATCCTCGCCAAACATCATCATCCACACCTCCCGCACCTTGTGCGGCTCGAACCCCTCATCCAGCAGCTCCGGGAACGTCAGATGATCGCGCGCCGCCGGATAGACCGCTGAAAGCGCCGCCTCGCCGGCCGCGAAATGGTCGGGGTGGCCGATATAGCCGCTGCCGATCAGGTCCCGCTTCGGGTTCGTCGTGATCAGCACATCGGGCTTCCAGCGCCTAATCTCTCGCGAAATGTCCCTGCGCAGGTCGAGAGTCGGCTCCAGATAGCCATCCGGATAACCGAGGAACTCGACCTTCTTCAGGCCAAGGATCTCGCCCGCCGCGATCTGCTCCCTCTTGCGGATCTCGATCAGCTGTTCGCTGGTGATCGTCCGGTCCTCGGTGCCTTTCGAGCCGTCTGTACAGAGTACGTAGACCACTTCCCACCCCAGGCGGCACCACTTCGCCACCGTTGCCGAGCACCCGAACTCGGCATCGTCCGGGTGTGCCACAACCACCATCGCCCGGCTGTATCCGGGGTCTTCGCTCTGCTCTGACATAGGTTTTGGACCCTCGTTCGCGCCTGACCGGCGCGATACATATATTTCAGCCGCGCTCGGTCCCGGTCTCGTGGACTGGGGTCCGCAGCGATCAGGCAGCGCGCCCGCCCATGTCCGCTGCGGTTGCGGCGACCACCGATTCTAGCAACGCCGGCGCGGTTCGGCGGAAGCCGCTGCCCGTATCAATGGGGAAGAAACTGTCGCACCGCCGATTTCGCCTGCTCCGACGTGTAGAACGATGCTGCGTGATTGGTGCCGGGCAGCTCCACGAAGTCGCAGCCAGGGATCAGTTCTGCCGTCTGCACTGCATACTCGAGCAAACTGTCGTTAGCGCCACAGAACAACAGTGTCGGTTGGCGCAAATCCTGGAGCCGATCGTCGGCTCCTCGCCAGTCGAGCACAGCCTCAGTCGATAGGGCGAGCGCTTCTGGCGTGTTGTTCCGCTGCTCGGAGCGATGCGCCCCGACAGCCCTCTCGACCAGCCTCCACTTGCTGGATCGCAGAACCGCTATCCGTCTCTCCAGGTTCCTGCGGTCTATTGACGGCTTCAGGCCGTGCATGCCGCCGACGATCAGCTTTTCAACACGCTCCGGGTGGCTCAGCGCCAGCTCGAAGCCGACCCGGCCGCCCATCGAGAAGCCGAAGAAGACGAATTTGTCTATTCCGCAGGCGTCGGCCACCTTGATCACGGTCTCGGCGCGGTTCTCGACGCTGTAGGGCTCGCGGGTCGATGGCCGGTCCGACCGTCCATGCCCCAGCGCATCTATCGCGAAGGCGGCACGCTGCCCGAACGCGTCTCCCCAGCCGACGTCCTGCCAGTCGAACCAGCTCTGCGCCATGCCATGGTGCAGTATGACCGGCGTCAGCGCACGGTCTTCGTCACCGCCATCAAGCTGCTCGTAGAAGACCTTCAAACCGTTCTGCTCGATCCAATCCAAGTTTCCTTCCGCTCCATTCAGTTCATTCATCGCAAGCTGCACACCCGGCACGCAAAACGAAAACGCCGCTCGCGGCCGGCTGGCCCGGCGGTGCGCGTTTCCGCCCGAGTGACTAAACTTCGTAGCCGATATTAGCGGCTCCACGCCGCCGGGCATCACCCAACAGGAGCGCAACATGGCGAACCCCATCGTCGCAGTCATCATGGGCAGCCGGACCGACCTCGACACGATGCAGGGCGCCGTCGACGTGCTCGAAGAGCTTGACATTCCCCACGAAGTCCGCATCGTCTCGGCGCACCGCACGCCCGACTACATGTTCGAGTTCGCCGAACAGGCAGCCGGCCGAGGCCTCGAAGTGATCATCGCCAGCGCCGGCGGCGCCGCGCACCTGCCCGGCATGGTCGCCGCCAAGACGCCGCTGCCCGTGATCGGCGTTCCCGGCAACACCACGTCGCTCAATGGCATGGATTCCCTGCTCTCCATAGTGCAGATGCCGCGCGGCGTGCCCGTCGCGACGGTCGCCATCGGCTCGCACGGCGCAACCAACGCCGGGCTGCTGGCAGCGCAGATCGTAGGACTCAAGCGGCCCGAAGTGCAGCAGCGGTTCATCGACCGCCGAGAAAAGCTCTCGCAAGAGGTGCTCGCCAACAGCGAGGTGAAGGCCTGACATGGCTGACAACCTGTCGCAGAACGGAGACCTGCTCAACCCCGGCGCCGTGATCGGCATCATCGGCGGCGGCCAGCTCGGGCGCATGACGGCGCTGGCGGCGCGGTACATGGGCTACAGGATTGCTGTTCTCGACCCCGACCCGAGCTCGCCGTGCGCGCAGGTCGCAGACCATATTGTCGCAGCGCCTTACGACGACCGGGACGCGGCACGAGAGCTTGCCCGCCTGTCGGATGTGCTCACCTACGAGTTCGAGAACGCAGATGCCGACGCTGCGGAAGCCGCCGGTGAGATCGCTCCGCTCTGGCCTTCAGGCAGCGTGTTGCGCACGACACAGAACCGGGTGCTGGAGAAGGGAACGCTCAACCGAGCCGGGCTGCCGACCGCTGACTACCGTGCCGTCGAGAGCGCAAAGGAGTACCTGGAGGGGCTGAAGGAGCTGAGCGGGCCCTGGGTGCTGAAGACGGCGACTTCGGGGTACGACGGCA
>JANQEF010000269.1 GCA_028278465.1 Dehalococcoidia bacterium
CGGAGGGGATGACGCCGGCGATGGAGCGCGATTCGGCGATCGCGTGGAAGTCGGGCGAGTTCATGGACGAGGACCGGCTGCACCGCGGCTCTGGCAAGGCAACGCTTTACACGCTGGAGGATGGCAAGAACTTCCTGCGGATCGAGAACCTGGATGTGACTAACGGCCCGGACCTGTTCGTGCTGCTGATGGAGGACCCCGAGGGCAGGGACAAGGACCAGGGATACGTGAATATCGGCCGGCTCAAGGGCAACCGCGGGAACCAGAACTACGAGATCCCGGCTGACGTGGTGCTCAGCGATCAGAACTCGGTGATGATCTACTGCCGGGCGTTCAGCGTGATCTTCAGCATCGCCGAGCTGAGTGACATCAAGGCTTAGGGTACCGAGGCAGTGCCGCCCGTCACATCACCGGCCGCGGCCGGTACTGCAGCGCCTCCGCCAGGTGCGAAGTCTTGATCACCTCTGACCCGGCAAGATCGGCGATCGTGCGCGCCACCTTCAGCACCCTGTGGAAACCGCGAGCCGAAAGCGAAAGCTGGCTCATTGCCATCTGCAGCAGTGACTTCGCAGAGCCATCGAGCTGACAGTGCTCCCATACCTCGGTTGAGCCCATATCCGAGTTCGTCACCAGCTTCGAGTCGCCGAACCTCTCCCACTGCACAGACCGGGCCCTGTTGATGCGCGCTCTCACGTCGGCAGAGGACTCAGCGACCGCAGGCGTCACCAGCTTCTCGTACTCAACTCTCGGCACATCCACGAAGATGTCGACGCGGTCCATCAGCGGACCGGAGATGCGCCGCTGATAGCGTGAAACGCCGGAGATGGCGCAAGAACACGCCTTCTCCGAGTCGCCAAAGTAGCCGCAGGGACACGGGTTCATCGCGCCGACCATCATGAAGTTCGCCGGGAAGGTGACCGTTCCTTGCGCCCGGCTGATAGTCACAACGCGGTCCTCCAGCGGTTGCCGCAGCACCTCCAGCGCCGTGTGACCGAACTCCGGCAACTCATCCAGGAACAGCACGCCGCGGTGACTCAGCGTGATCTCGCCGGGCCTTGGAATCGCTCCGCCGCCAACCAGTCCGGCGTTCGAGATCGTGTAGTGCGGCGACCTGAACGGCCTGCGTTCGACCAGCGGGCTTCCTGCTGGCAGCAGACCGGCCACAGAGTAGATTTTCGAGACCTCAAGCGCCTCATCAGGCGTCATCTGCGGCAGGATTGAAGGCAAGGAACGCGCCAGTAGCGTCTTACCGGAGCCAGGAGGCCCGGTCATCAGCAGGTTGTGGCCGCCGGCCGCAGCAACCTCCATCGCACGCTTCGCGTGCTCCTGGCCTCGCACATCGGCAAGGTCTGGCCAGCGCCCCGTGTCCTTCACCTCGGCCTCGGCGCCGCCGGACGGAGCAGACGACCGCGGGTCGAACACCCTGATCTCCGACGTGCCGCGGGCGTGGGAAACAAGCTGCGCCAGCGACTCGACGGGCATCACCTCCATGCCGTGCACCAGCGCCGCTTCCCGTGCGTTCACAGCGGGAACGAAGACCGTCTTCACGCCTGCCGACTTCGCAACCGCCACCATCGGCAGCATGCCCGGCGTTGGCCTCAGTTTCCCGTCCAGCGCCAGCTCACCAAGCAGCAGCGAGCCCGAAAGCGTGTGCGGAACCTGCCCCGAACTCATCAGCAGCCCCATCGCAATCGGCAGGTCGTAGGCGGGGCCGGACTTGCGCAGATCGGCAGGAGCGAGGCTCACCGTGATGCGACGCATGGGAAATTCGGCGCCGGAGTTGCGGATGGCGGCGCGGACCCGCTCCCGCGACTCCTGAACCGCAGCGTCAGGCAACCCGACAACGTGAAACGCGGGCAGGCCCGGCGAGATGTCTGCTTCGACATCCACGACTGTGCCGTCCAACCCGACGATGGCGCAGGTTTTGGATCTGGCGAGCATGGCCGCATGCTAGACCGGCCTGAACAGGAACTCGAAATCGATTGTCACAGCATCGCTCGAACTTAGATGCAAACCGAGATAACACCTTGTTGCCAACTCCCACTCGTACCGCTGGTGCAGTATCGATAATGCAAACCGGGCGATCTGTCTGCTCGCACAGATCGGAATCAAGGGACTTCATTCGATGTCGAAGATACTGGTTGTTGACGACCACGAGGAGATCAGGGACGCTCTCGCTGCCCTGCTGGAGGAAGAGGGGCACGAGGTGATTCACGCCGAGAACGGCGTGATCGGTCTCGAGAAGGCCAGTCAAGACTCCCCCGATGTCATCCTGCTCGACATCGCAATGCCCCAGATGGACGGGCTCGAGGTCCTGCAGCGTCTGAAGTCAGACGCCACGACCGCCAGCATCGCCGTCATCATGGTCACCGCACAGGGCGACCGGCACGCCATGGTCCGGGCGGTCCAGCTCGGAACCCGTGACTACATCACCAAGCCCTGGGAGACCGGCGAGGTCGAGATGTGCGTGAACTGGGCTCTGAAGGCGAAGGCCCGCGCAGATACCGCTCCAGGCCTCGGCGGCGTCCAGAAGTCGGCCTAGTTCGGCCGTTCGCTCCAGTCTCAGGTGACCGGCAGTTGGATTTCCCGGTCGCCGCACCGAGCGAAGACCAGCCGGTGTCATCGCCGTTCCAGAGAATTTCTTGATACGCGATCTCATCTCCTGTGAGATGATGGATTAGCGCGCTTCGCGCATCTTGCGAAGCCCAATCACGCATACCGCGAGACCGGCGTTGGACGAAAAGGCTTACAGAGGCGGCAATCACCCTCCCTACTGCACCTGCCACAGGTGCTCGACAGACCGCGCCCGCAAGTCGGTGCGGCCCGGCGGCGCGCAGGGAGTTGTCGACAGGCTGCTCAGGCTACTGAAGCTGCGGCGCTAGGCCGTTTCAGCGGATGCCGGTGTCGATGTCTATCTCTACGTTCGCCTGCTCGCCGGCGACGACCGTGACGTCAACCGGCAGCGAGAAGTCACAGCCAAGATGGATGCAGGGCTCGACGGCCAGGCTGTAATCGCCTGTTGGCAGCGGTCTTGAGAAGGTGCCGCCGTCTGTGACCGCGATTCGGACGACTTCTGTGCCGTCAGTGTCTGTGACCACTACTTCGAGGTCCGTGTAGGGATTTGTCGGGTTGGCGCAGGGCTCGACCGGGCAGAGTGGCCCGATGCTGAGGACGCCGAACAGGGTTCCTTCGGCCGCGGACGTCGGAGCCGAGCCGGTTTCTGAGCCGCATGCGGAGACCAGCAGCAGGACGATTGCAGTCAGCGGGACGAGGCTTGCAAGCTTGATGTGTGGACGCATGTTGACGCTGGCCCGATCAGGTCTTCTGTTTGATGAAGGCGTCCCAGAGCCATCCTGCGGCGGTGCCGAAGACGACGGCGATGGGCGTGCCGACGAGCAGGCCGACGGCGATGGTCTCACCGGCGGTGGTGCGGCTCTCGTCGAACTGAAACGCCGAGATGATGGTGAAGATGATGCCGAAGATGAAGCCGATGCCGGCGCCGATCATCATGCTGGGGCTGAGTCGCAAGGGTGAAGGTTCCGTGGATTGAGTTTTCTAGGACCTGACCGGTACCGGTCGTTGCCGGGACGTTTTGTGTTTCCTGAGCGAAGCGGAGCGGAGTCGAAGGATCTCTGGTGGGTGGACTCGCCCTGACAGGACAGGTTTTCTGCACAAGAGACCCTTCGACTTCGCTCAGGGAACACCACACCGACTCCGCCCTTCTCCCAGCGGGAGAAGGTGCAGGATGAGAGAGAAGTGGTCTGACATTGACCAGTCAGATCCCTCGCTAACGCTCGGGATGACAACCGACCACCCTTCGACAGGCTCAGGATGGCCTCACAACTTCTCCCTCACCTCAATCCTCTCCCGCTGGGAGAGGAGGTAACCCTCTCCCTACTCATCACCCCATCTCGTATCTCTCGTACGGGTTGTCGCCCGGGTTTCCGCGGGACACGTGCATCCGGCCCTCGTCCGGCTCGACCACTATCGAAACCACCGACCTCTGCCAGCCCGTCTTCGGGTCGTCGTTAGGATACCGGTTGATCGATGTCGGAAACCCCTGCCGGTCGGACAGTATCGACTTCACATCATCGATCGAGACCCTGCCATCGCCTGAGCCTGACACTTCTCCGAGTAGCTCCTCCGCCCGCTCCTTACGCTCGAACGACTGGCCGTAAATGCTCTCGGTGTGCTCGTCGTTGTACGAGACAAGGCTCTCGTGAACACAGTGGTTGGTGTGGACCAGCGTCTCTGCATCGCCTGCACGCAGCACCTGCACCGAATCGAGCGTGATCTCCAGGTCGGCCGGACCTTCCGGCGTGACAAGCGCCGCGTTGGCGGTCATAGCTCGGCGCGCGGACTTCATCTTTTCGACCAGGCTATCCAGCGACCGCGCCTCGTAGATCGAGCGCACAAGGAAGTACCAGCCGACCCCGCTGCGGCGGCTCGGGCCGTTGAGAGCGTTCATGCAGACGCCGAACCCGGCATCGGACAGGCCGATGTAGGCGATCACGCCGGGCTGGCACCATGTCATGAACGCCGGCTTGCCGGTTGGCCTGCGGGTGATGACCGCTGAGAACGGGTCCATCGCAGGGTCGTTGTCCCAGTTCTGCCCTGCTATCCCGTGCCCGCTGGCCGACGCGCCTGCGCCGACCATGACGGAGGTACATCCTTCGGGCACGGCGGTGGCAGAATCAGCGACCGCAGGCGCCGCCTCTTCCGGAGCCGATAGCAGGCTGCGCACATTAATCAGCATCATGCGCTCGAACGGGATCCGCGCCGCCTCGACCGTAGCTCGAAGCTCTGCTACGGCATCCGGCAGGTACGCCTCGGCATAGGGAACTGCCGCGGCGGCCACAGCATCGGCCTCCTCGACCGTCACGGGCTTCGCGGCGCTGCGGTTGAAGCGCTCCAGCAGCACCTCGCTCATGCCGTGAATGGTGTCGCGGAACTGCTCGCCGATGGCATGCCCCATCTGCTGCGGGCTGCCTGAGACCGCGAACTCGGGAAACCGCGTCTGCTTTCGCTGCTCAGTCGATGTCATGTGGATCGGCGCCTCCTCAGATCACGCGTCGCACAGGTGAAGCCATTCTACGGCGGCGCGTTCCGGTATCTTACGCACTCATCGCCCGTAGCCAGCGAACCCATCTCCCGGAGAGCAATTTCACATGCCAGCAAACGGAACCGGCAAGCCGTCCGCCAACGGAAAAATCTTGCGCAGCCAGGAGTGGTTCGGCGCACGAGACCTCGAAGGTTTCCTGCACCGCGCCGGGCTGAAGGCGCAGGGCTGGTCCGAGGACTCCTTCTCCGGTCGGCCGGTCATCGGCATCGCCAACAGCTGGTCCGAGGCGACGCACTGCAACTCGCACCTGCGAGACCTCGCCGAGCACGTGAAGCGCGGCATTATCCGCGCCGGCGGCTTCCCGCTGGAGTTCCCGACGATATCGCTCGGCGAGTTCTCCATGTCGCCGACCTCCATGCTGTGCCGCAATCTGATGGCGATGGACGTCGAAGAGATGATCCGCGGGCTGCCGATAGATGGGGTCGTACTTCTCTCGGGCTGCGACAAGACGACTCCCGCGGCGCTAATGGGCGCGGCGTCTGCCGATCTGCCGGCGATCATCGTGACCGGCGGGCCTTCGCTGCGCGGCAACTGGCGCGGCGAGGCGCTCGGGTCGTGCACCGACTGCCGCCGCTTCTGGTCGGAGCTGCGGGTCGGGACGATCACGCAGGACGAGTACGACTCGATGGAGGAGGCGATTTACCGCTCGCCCGGTCACTGCATGGTGATGGGAACGGCGTCAACGATGTCTGCGCTCTGTGAGGCGCTTGGGATGACGCTGTCCGGCGGCGCCTCGATCCCGGCGGCTGACTCTCGCCGTTCAACCTTTGCCGAGAAGGCCGGGGCGCGGGCGGTTGAGCTGGCGCAGGAAGGCGTCAGGCCATCGAAGATCATGACGGAGGCGGCGTTCAGGAACGCCATCCGCCCATCGCCAGCAGCGTGCGGATGGCGTTCCT
>JANQEF010000280.1 GCA_028278465.1 Dehalococcoidia bacterium
CTGGACTCCGCCGTCTGGCTCCACGGTGATGGCGATGGTGTCTGCGTCGGCGACGTCGGCGTCGATGGCCACGATGGTCGGGCCTGTGCTGCTCACCCGGAAGGTGTCCTCCGGGAGCGGCGTCGAGCCCTTGATCCGCCACGCCTGGTAAACCTCGTGCGGCCCGGTTTCCGGCAGGTTGTGCAGTAGCAGGAAGCCGACCGTTTCGCTCGCCCAGTAGACCGCTCCTGATGTGCCGGGAGCGAGGTCGGTGCCTTCAAGGTCGTAGAGGTGGTCGGCGGCGGCGAATGCCTCTTGCACGGGATCGTCGGAGTCGTCCGTCTGCAGCACGATGTTCCACGCCACCAGCGCGCCGATGACTACCAGCAGCACGGCAGCCGCAGCCGCCTGGTAACGACCGCCGAATATCGAAGATAGCCAGCTTCCGCGCGGCTCCGATGGCGAGGCAACCGGCGCCTGAGTCGCAGCCCCGAGATCCGCCTGGCCGGCTTCCGCCGCAGCCGCATCCAGCACCCGGCTCTTCAGGCCTGTCGTTGCTTCTACAAGATCCAGCGTCTCGTACAGTCCGTCCGCTGCCTCGCCGAACTCCGCCACCAACCCGGAGCAGACGCCGCACGACCGCAGGTGCACAGCGAACTCCGACTGCTCGTCGGCGTCGAGCGAGCCGAGGGCGAACGACGCGGCGAACTCCTCCAGCTCCTCGGACGGGCTGGAGTGAATGTCGCTCACGTTGAACGGCAGCGCGCTAATCGGTCTCCTCCGCAACCCGGTCCGCGTCCGGGATCACTATCTGTCTCAGCTTGTTCATGCCGAGGCGGATCCTGCCTTTGATGGTGCCGAGCGCCACGTTGGCCCGCTCGGCGATCTCCCTGTTGGTGTAGCCATCGAGATAGGCCTCGGTTATCGCCTGTCTCTGCTCGTCAGGCAGCTCTTGCAGCGCCTTTCGCAGCTGTTCGGCGTCGATGTTCCTGCTCACCTCAGGCCACGCATCTTCCGCCTGCGGGTGGACCGGAAGCTCTTCGAGCGATGTGACCGGTGTCGAATATCCCCTTCCCCTTGTCACGTCTATGGCGCGGTGCCGCACGACCGTGAGCAGCCATGACCTGGCCCGGCCGCGACGCCTGTCGAAGGACGCAGCGTCACGCCAGACCGCCAGGAACGCCTCCTGCACTACGTCCTCCGCCCTGCCCGGATCGCGCAGCACGCGGTTCGCCACTGCCAGCGCAACCCGGTGGTGCCTGTCGAACAGCACTTCGAGCGCGGACACGTCCTGCGCGCCCATCGCCTTCAGCAGCTCTTCGTCTGTTGCCGACTCAAGGGTCATATCGGACTTGTGCGTCCTGCCTCTACAAGAAGGTACGGATTTTCGGTGTCAGCGGCTCATTCCGCCTGGTTCGCGCAGGTTTCCAACTGGAAATGATCCGTTTCGCCACCGGTTCCGCATACAGCAACCGAGGGGCAGACCGGCTGCGTTCCAGCGTCTCCGCCGGCCGGCGCCCTGCACGGGAGCACAAGTATGGCGGAGGCGCACATGGAAAGGAACTGACCATGTTTGAGATTGGCGCACGTAAGAGGCGCTTGCAGGGCGGCCTGGCGGTTGTCGCGCTCGGTGCGCTCGCCATCGCCATGTTCATGGCGTGGCCGTCGAGCCCGTCGCAGGCGGCGGACCACCTCGACGGCCCCGGCGTGGGCACGGACGGCAGGACCGACCTGGCTGACCTGTACGTGTTTCACCCTGAGCGCAGGAACTCGGAACGCCAGAACCGGGGCATGACGGTGCTTGCGATGACGGTGAACCCGGCGGCCGGCTTGATCAGCGGAACATCGTTGGACCCGCGTGCTCGCTACGAGTTTGCCATCGACAATGACGGCGACGCGGTGGAAGACATCGTCTACAGGTACCGCGTGATCGGCAAGTGGGTGACACTGAGCGAGGTGAAAAACGGCCGCTCACGGCTGATCTCGCTCGGCAAGACTGACCAGGTGGCGAAGGTGCTGCCGTTCCGTGACAGCAGGGTCCGGAGCTTCGTGGGCCTGCGCGACGACCCGTTCTTCCTTGACCTGAACGCCTTCAACGCAGGCGCGGCTTTCTGCCAGGGCGTAGGCGGCACCGGATCGAACTTCTTCAACGGCCTCGACGTGACAGCGTTCGTGCTGTCCGTGCCGACGAGGTGGCTGGGCGCTGACAACGTGGGCGTCTGGGCCCGGACGATGGTCCGGGAGAACGGCCAGTGGGTGCAGGTTGACCGCACGGGCCGGCCGGCGATCAGCACGGTGTTCATACCGACCAACCCGTTCGAGCCGAACGAGCCGAACCAGAAGGACGCCTACAACTCGGCGAACCCTGTCGATGACCAGGCGAACTTCCGTGACGAGATCGTCGATTCGCTGGCGCTTCTGCACTCGCTGAACGACGGTGCGGGCGATGACCCGTCCGACGACGCGGCCAAGGTGAACGGCCTGGCAGACATCCTGCTGCCGGACATCCTGACGGTCGACCTGTCCGAGGAGACCGGCTTCCTGAACGGTCGCAACCTGGCGGACGACGTGATCGACGCCGAGCTGGGGCTGATCACCGAGGGAGCGGTGACGACCGACTGCGTCGACAACGACTCGGACTTCACGAAGTCGTTCCCGTACCTGGCTCCGCCGAACGGGGTTCCCGGTTCCGGCGGTGGTGATGACGGTGATGACGACGACGGTGATGACGAGGGCGAAGACGAAGACGACGAGGATGACGAAGAGGACGATGACTAACCGTCCTTCCTCCGTGCCGGGGCGCGGTCCTGTCCCTCCTGCCCGCTTACCGGGCTTGGGGCTGCGCCCCGGCGAACACATCTCTATGGCCGATACCCGGGAGTCAAGACAGTGAACAGGGTTATAAGACTGGTGATCGTTGGCGCGGTGGCGATGGGACTTGCGCTGGCGCTGGCCCGCTTCGACTTTTCGGCGAGTTCTGGCGGCGCAGACGGCGCGCCGGACGAGGCGATAGTCGCCGCTGCCTCGGACTTCGCTCCCCAGGACGTGCGGGACGAAGCGCTGATCGAGGTTGCGCCGGCCAACTCCGCCATCAGGTTCTTCAGGCGACGAGTCGCCACGAACCCCGCTTCCTACATCGACCTGACGCACC
>JANQEF010000009.1 GCA_028278465.1 Dehalococcoidia bacterium
GAGATGTATCCGCTCGAAGAGCTGCTCCCGTGTCAGGTCGCCCAGCGCGATCGCCAGCGGGTGCCTGCGGGTTATCTCCACGTCGCGGTAGTTGCCGATCAGCAGCAAGCGTGAGTTTCGGAGTTCCTTGACGACGTACTCGAGCAGCAGCAGCGAGGAGCGATCGGCCCAGTGGAGGTCGTCGAGGATGATGACCATCGGGTCGGCCAGCGATGCAGTGCGCAGAAAGTTCGCCACCGAGTCGAAGAGCCTGAATCGAGCGGCTTCTGGATCCTCGATGTTCGAGGCGATCTGGGCTTCGGGTAGCTTCGTCTTGATATCGGGGACCATCTCTGACACGACCGAGGCGTTGGCGCCGAGAAGTGTTCGCAGGACCTCGGGGTCCTTCGCCAGCACGTAGGTGCGCAGGGCCTGTACCCACGGCCAGTAAGGAGGAGCGCCGCCGCCCTCGTGACATCGTCCCCACAGCACCTCTGCCCCGCGCATGGCCGCATACGTCTGCAGCTCTTGCGACGTACGCGTCTTGCCGATGCCCGGCTCGCCAACCAGCGTGACCATTCTGCCCTGCCCCGACATCACCTCCTCGAACGCCTTCTTGAGCTGGTCCATGGTGCTGCGCCTGCCCACGAAGACGCCGGACTGGACGCGGTTGATCGGGTCGGCGTCTTCGGTCTGCGCCGCTGCCGCCGAGAGATCGACCTCATCGAGCGCGGTGATCACGTCTTCTGCCGACTCCGGCCGGTCAGTGGGAGCCTTTGCCAGCAGCCTCATGATCAGCGAGTCGAGCGACTGCGGTATCGCCTTGTTGTGCCACGATGGCGCAACGGGCGGAGTGTTCACATGCTGGGTGATGATAGCGATCTCGTCGTCGCCCAGGAACGGCGGTCGTCCGGCGCACATCTCGTACAGCATCGCGCCCAGCGAGTAGAGGTCGGCCTTCGGGGTGACATCGCCACCGGTCGCCTGCTCGGGCGGCATGTAGCTGACCGTGCCGACCATCACCTTCTCGACGGTGAGGCGAGACCGGTCGGTGGCAACGGCAAGGCCGAAGTCGCCGACCTTCGCCGCTCCGGTCTCGTCCATCCACACGTTCCCGGGCTTGATGTCCCGGTGAACGATGCCCTTCGAGTGGGCGAAGGCCAGGCCCTCGGCCGTCTGCCTGCCGATCTGGATCGCCTGCTCCAGGTCCAGCGGCCCTTCGGCGTCTTCTACGAGGCCCTCGACATCGCCGCCCGACATCAGCGGCTGGACCATGAATGGCTGGCCGTTCTCCTCGCCGAGGTCGTAGATCGGCATCACGCACGGGTGCGTGCCCATCCGGCCCATCGCCTGCGCCTCGCGCTTGATCCGCTCACGGCCAACGTCGTCCAGGCCGTCGGTCTTGATCAGGGCGAATGCGACGTCGCGGTCCAGCGTGCGGTCGTAGGCGAGGTAAACCTTCTTTTTGCCGCCCTCGCCCAGGTATCTCTTGACCTCGTAGCGACCGGCCGCGAACTCCTGCGGCTCGGGTTCGGGAGCGGGTTCCGAGGCTGGCGGCTGCGGGACGACCGCGGCGGGTTCTGGCGCGGGTGTCTCAGGCGTTGGGGCGTTGGGCGTTGAGGCTTCGACGGGGGCTTCGGACCCATTGGTCGGAGCGTCAGTTGAGGTGACGGAGTCGTCCCCTGCCATCTGGAGGAACAGCGTTGCGTCTTCGTTCTCGGGGTCGACGCGAAGCACCGCGTTGCAGCACTCCCGCACCGTGTTCCAGTCCCGTTCGGCCACGGCCGCTTCCGCGGCGTCCAGGAGGCTGTCGATCTGACGCTGTAATCGCTCGCTTGGCATGGTCGCCGGATGATACCGCGTTTCAGCTAAACATCACGGATTCCGAGTCGCGAGAACGCGCGTTGCGCGGAGGCGGCGCTGCTGGCGCACGCGGACGCCACATTTCGTCGTTTAGCGGTGGTTGTTCGCTCGTGCGGCAGTCAGCCTGGCGGAATCTTTTCGCATGTTCAGGATCCTGGAATCACAGGAACGTGCCATGCCCCGTCTCGCCGTTATTCACAGGAATCTGTGATGTCACATGGCGTCTA
Source organism: Dehalococcoidia bacterium (assembly GCA_028278465.1). Taxonomy (GTDB): domain Bacteria; phylum Chloroflexota; class Dehalococcoidia; order Lucifugimonadales; family Lucifugimonadaceae; genus JAJCYX01. Next base: position 2,070 of record JANQEF010000009.1, read on the forward strand.
GAAACTAGAATCCGTAGCGTACTCGCACTTTCGCCACGACTCAGGAGACAGATCCCGTGAGACTACGCCCAACGGTCGCAGTGCTCGTTGTCATGCTCGTCGCGCTGGCTTGCAGCTCGGCTGAGGCAACTCCAACCCCGGCGGCGACGGCGACCAGCGCCCCGGAACCAATGTCCACGCCTCTGCCGCCATTCAGCGAGACGAGGCCCGTAGATCTGCCGGCGTGGGTGCCGGACGAGCTGTGGAACCTGCCTGTCACGGACCCGCAGTTCCCTCCAGTCGGGTCGGTCGACGGATTCACCGGCTGGGACGGTGAAGGGATCTTCAGGCTGCCTGAGGACATAATGCCGGGCAGCTTCGCCGCGGAGGCCAATCCGACGTGCGCCATACCAACATCTGCGTTCAAGGACTACCTGGTGCAGAAGGGTGAACACGACACGGCATACGCGCTTTCGGACCGGCACTGGATAGATTTCGTCTCTCCGACCGGATATGAGTACTACGAGTGCCTGATCGATGTGTCGGGCGAAGTCACGGTCGAGCGCTGGTCCCAGCCGCCCGGCGAAGAGAAGGCACAGCTCGAGGTGCTGCGGACAGAAGTGCTGGTCGCAGACCTGCCGGATTCTCCCGTCCGCTCTCACGGTCAGAGGCCGGACGGCCCCTGCCAGTTCTCGCTGCCATGGGATGGGTTCGAGAGCGAGTTTGTTAAGGGAGGAGGCGTGCTTCTCCCGAACGGCATCATCAAGGTCAACTGTCTGTACAGGAGCGTGCCGATCGTGCATGCGACTGATCTGCCCCCGATAACGGTATGGTCGCCAGACGCTTTCGCGCTCGCAGGACTGGGCGAGAGGCGGTTCCCTCCACACATCTTGCGGTCGGACGCCAGTCAGCTTGCGTCGTCTGATCTTCTCAGCGCCTGGACCGGGCACCTGCAGCAGGTGGTGCTGGCGGACAACGGACTTGGATTGCCGATAGTCGCGCTGTGCCTGAATTCGAGCGGTGTGTGGCTCGGTGATCAGGAACCATGGGACGAGGTACCCCGCGGCACCTCGATAGGTTGGGCCCTCGAGTGGCCAGGTCAGAGTCCCGGTCACCCACCCGCTGTTTCTGAGATTCCCAACGCTGCATTGCTGGTCATCAGTGACCCGATGCGCGGCGGCAGGGAGTTCCTGACGATGAGCGCCGGCACGACCGGGGACGAAGGGTTGGAGTTCGTGGTGACAGAACTGCCGGACCCCGCGGTGTGTGATCAGTAAGAAGGCCGGCTGATGGGTGAGGTGCGGGTTGCTGCTCGGCGATCGGCGTCGTACCGGTTCGGCTGCATCACCTGCACGCTGAAACACCGTGGCAGCTGACCCGTCGGAACGGAGTCACCCTCTCTCCGAGATTGTCTTTCCGGCGTTCGATCTGGATAGCTTCGAAAACAGGGACCAGGTCT
>JANQEF010000293.1 GCA_028278465.1 Dehalococcoidia bacterium
ACTGGTTCCCTCGACAGCATGGCCGGTGGAGTCTTCGTCGGCCGTCACCGTGAGATGGACCAGCTGAAGGCGACGTTCGAAGAGGTGCTGTCAGGCCGCGGCAAGATGGTGACGCTTGTCGGCGAGCCGGGCATCGGCAAGACGCGCACTGCGCAGGAGCTCTCAACGTACGCATCTATGCGCGGCGCGCAGGTGCTGTGGGGCAGGAGCTACGAGGGCGGCGGCGCGCCTCCGTACTGGCCGTGGGTGCAGGCGGTACGGAGTCATGTATCGGCTACCGAGCCGCAGGAGCTACGCGCCCAACTGGGCAGCGCTGGACCTGTCATCGCCGAGATCGTCACCGACATCCGTGAGAAGCTTCCCGATCTTCCTGCTCCGACGCCGATAGAAGACCCTGAGTCGGCTCGCTTCCGCCTCTTCGACTCCATCAGCACCTTCCTGAAGCAAGCTTCCCGGAACGCGCCCTTAGTGTTAATGCTCGAAGACCTGCACTGGGCCGACAGGCCGAGCCTGATGCTGCTGGAGTTCGTTGCAAGAGAGCTTGCGAACTCGAAGCTGATGATCGTCGGCAACTACCGGGATGTAGAGCTGAACCGCAGGCACCCGCTGGCCGTGACCCTCGGCGAACTCACCCGTGAGCGCCTCTTCGAGCGAGTGGTCCTGCGCGGCCTGCAGCGCCACGACGTCGAGCGCTTCATCGAGATCGCAGCCGGCATCACGCCGCCCGCCGCGCTGGTCGACACCGTGCACGCCCAGACCGAAGGCAACCCGCTGTTCGTGACCGAAACCGTGCGCCTCCTCATCCAGGAAGGCGACATCGCGTCCGGCCAGACCACCGCTTCGGGCACAACGTCGTGGGAGGTCCGCATCCCCGAGGGCGTTCGAGAAGTCATCGGCCGACGCCTCGACCGCCTATCAGAGCGCTGCAACGAGGTCCTGACAACAGCCGCAGTTATCGGCCGCCAGTTCAGGTTCGCAGTGCTGCTCAAGCTGGTTGGCGGGAACGCGGCTGGTGGGAACGGTTCCGGCAGTTCAGCGGCCGGCAGCGGTTCTGCCATGTCGCCACCCGACTCCGGTTCATCCAGCCCCACCTCAACCACCTCCGACCCCATCACCGAGAACATGCTCCTCGATGCGCTGGACGAAGCCCTCGACGGCCGCATCATCGAAGAGCTTCCAGAAGAGGTCGGCCTCTACCAGTTCACCCACGCCCAGATGCAGGAAACCCTCACCTCCGAACTCTCCGCCAACCGCCTCGTCCGCATGCACGCACGCATAGCCACAGCCCTCGAAGACTACTACTCCAACACCGCGCCCAACGCCGGCCAACCACTCCTCGAAGCCAACGCCGCCGAACTCGCCGAACACTTCGCCGAAGCCGAAGTCGTGCTGGGCACCGAGAAGCTGCTCCTGTACAGATGCATGGCAGGCAACGCCGCCATTCGCTCCTTCGCTCACGAAACAGCGTCATCGTATTTCGAGAGCGCACTCGAAGGCCTCTCGGACTCCACTGACGATCACCTTGCCGGCGAAATATGGGCCGGCGCGGGCAGGACCCGGCTGGCGATTCTTCCCCGAAGCGCCCGTCCCAGTGTGATCGAAGCGATGGCGCAGGCCATGGACATCTTCGAGAGGCTGAACGCCGGACCGGCGGCATACGAGATGATGGCCGTGCTCGGCGAACTGGCGGGCGAAAATACCGGCGGACCTGACCTGATTCGACGCTCCATCGATCTGTTGCCGGGCGATGACGAACCGACGGCAAGGTTGTGGACAAAACTGGGTCGGTTCCTGGCTGTTGAGCTATTCGATTTCGCTGGCGCTGAGCAGGCGTTCGAGAGAGCCGAGCAGATTGCGGATCATCTCGGAGATGACGGGATACGAGCCAGGATCATGGCCGATCGGTCCAGGGTCGCGCTGGCGCAAGGAGCGCCACCTACGCAAGTAGCCGAATACGCCGCGCGGGCACTGCAACTCGACTCTGGCGCCGATCTCATGATGGCTTCCCAGGTAAATTTCGTGCTTTGCGGCGCTCTCCTGACGCTTGGTAATGCTGAAGGAGCGCGCGAGGCGGCAATTCGCACGATGGAGGCGTCGAAAGTCCTGAACGACCGCAATCGCCTGGCGGGAGCCCACTCGATCGCTGCGCAGTTTCATATCGCAGTTGGTGAGCTAGACGATGCTCGAAAGGCGGCCAGAGACGGCCTCAACGTTGACCATGAGGACGGTCGAGTCCTCGCCCCCGCGGCGGCGGTTGAGTACCTTACCGGCAACGTCAAGGCCGGAGACGAATACCTCCGCCGAATCGTCGCTCTCGCACAGTCAGGTGAAATCGGCACCCACCTCGACAGGTATTCCTACCTGCAGGCAGTGACCATGAGGCGCGACTGCTTTGGGGGCGGAGAATTTCTGCCGGAACTGGATCTTGAGCTCAGCGAACTCGATCTTGACAGGTCGCCGGCATTCAAAGCCCACTACGTCTATACCGTGCATGGAGAAGCCGCCGACGCCGGTCTCGTGGAGCAACTCTTAGCCCGACTGAGCCGGGAACGCTCCGATCAGAGGTATTGGGCGTACGGCACCAGTTTGCAACGGCTAACGGCCAATCTGCACCTTGTCCTCGATCAGCCGAACGAGGCCGATGAGTGTTTCGATATGGCTGCGGCGAATGCCCGGGAAGACGGTTATCGCCCGGAACTGGTTTTTGTGTGCCTCCAGTACGCCGAATTCCTCCTCAATCGCAACTCTCCCGGCGACCGCGAAAAGGCCGTTGAACTGCAGGACGAAGCCATGTCCATCGCCCGCGATCTGGGCATGAAGCCGCTGCTTGAGCGGGTGTTGGCGAAGCGGGAGATCATGAAGGCGTAGTTGTGTTGGAGCGAGCATTGCCAACGCGGGACCAACCGAAAGCACGGGAGTGAGACATGCCGGACGCTAAGCTTGCGGGGGTCTGGGAACTCTTGTCGGACACCTTTGAAGGTATGGCCATCATGACCGAATCCCACTTCTGTGAGGTCATCACCTTCAAGGACCGGGAAAGCTACGCCGGCAGCGAGCCGTCCGAGGCAGAAGCGGCGGAACTGTACCGGAAGATCGGTCGTGCGGCGGCCGGGACGTACGAAGTGGCCGACGGCGAGGGGACCGAGCTCCACCTGTTTTCAGAGGATCCAACCCGGGTCGGCGACTCTGTTCGATTCGGCTACGCGGTCGACGATACGAGCTGCAGTTTCTGGCAGATCCAGCCTGACGGCTCGGCCGGCCCGGCGATCAGCTGGCGACGAATCGGGTGAACCTGTTGTTCAAGCAGGCGCTACCGAAGCGGGAGACTGTGAAGGCGTGGACGCGGTGCACGGTTGGCTGGCAGTCGATCCGGCAACGCCGCTACCGTTCTTCAAGTTCAGCGCGAATTTGGTCGGCCAATGCCAGACCCTCTTCAATTGAGCAGTTTGTCAGCTGAGCGGCAAACACTCCCTGGTGAAACTCCTGCTCAGCAGGCACGAACATCAACTCCTTTTCCTCGTCAAACGCCGGATCGTCCCAGTCGTAGATGTACCAGACGCCGTTGTTGATGACGTCTGCTGCCTCCTCGATCGACCACGAGTACACCTCTCCGATCATGTCCGGCCTGTTCCGGCTCACCATCACGGCTCGACCACCGCAGTTGTACGCGTACGGGAACCCGTTCAGGTTGTTGTAGGTGAGGATGTCTGTGTGTGCCTCTTTCCAGATAGCGACCAGTTCGGTCGGCGGCAGTTGAGGCGCGCTTATGCGCAGCTCCTCTGGCCAGGACACAAGTTGCCCGATTTTGAGAAGATCCCAGGCCAGGGGATCAAGATCCGTTGCAAGGGCTGGATCCGCGCAACCCGGATTGTCAAACACCCTGATGTGAACATCTCGACCGGCCCCATACCGGACGAGACCATCTTCTTGAGGAGGACGAAGGCTGCTGTAGCCCAGAGCGTCGAAACCCCACAGCTGGTACAGGTGGTTTCGGACGAAGTCGTCCGTGGTGACGTATGGCTGGTTCCAGGGGGTGATGTCGGTGTGAGCTATCGACCACGGATACACGAACCCGATGGAGCTTTCCTGGCGGTATTGAGTGGAACTGTGCCAGGTCCGGACTGCCATACCGTTGTCGCAGAAGTCGTCAACTGTGTCGATCTCCGAATGACGAATTTGCCTCCTGATGAACACAATTCGCGAATCGCTCAAGTAGTCCTCCAAGAGCGCTCGTGCCTCTTCGATCGGAAGCTCGGGTGATCCAATCAACAGTTCGGCCGGATACGCCCGCTCCTCGCCCACTTCGGCTATCAGTTCTGCAATCTCATCACCGTTTTCGAAGTTGGCGAGATCGAAAGCTGGCAGGTCAGGTCGCGTCACAGTCGAGGCGGTTGGAGTCGGTGCCGGCGCTGAGCGTGTTGGTTCGGCCGGCGATTTTTCGGGTGTGGTGATCGCCGCACTATCACTATCGGGCTCGGCATTCGGTTCATCGCCGGAGCCGCAGGCAATAACCAGCGCAATCACCCCAACGAGCACGATCTTGATGGGCCTCATTGTCCGAGTCCACTCCTTGTTTGCCGGCAGTGTAAAGTCTGACCCCGAGGCGAACCTCACAGGATCTGGCCATCGATCGGACACTTCGGCTCCACCTCGCCTAACAGGTTCCTGTCAGAAGCCTCAAGGTGCGTATGGCGGAGTAGTGAGCTCGTTTCGGACATCCGAAACAGGGTGAAGCGCGAGGCACCTACGGCATGAACAAAACCGTGACCGAAGCCAACAAACAGGTCGTGCGGCGGTTCTTCGAAGAGCTCTACACAGGCGGCGACATCTCGCTCGTTGATGAGCTGATCGCAGAAAACTACGTCGCCCACGGACCCGGCTCGGCAGGGAACGCATCCGAAAACGAGAGCGTGCAGGCCGTCGGCCGAGAGGCGGTCAGGGCGTCGATAGAGAGCAAGCCGCCCGACATCCGCGTGACCATCGAACAGCAAATCGCCGAGGCGGACTGGGTCGTCTCACGCCTGGCCTTTGCGTCCGGCGGCGTGCAGTGGTCGGGCGTTGCGATTCAGCGCATCGAAGACGGGAAGCTGGTAGAGACCTGGCGAATCACTAACCGCCAGGGTTGAGGCGACAAGGAGACAGTCATGGCTGAGTACATTCCCAGCACAAGCAAGTGGGTGGCCGACCAGGTGGAACTGTACGAGAGCAGCGGCGGCACGGAGGGCACGACGCTCCGCGACACGGGCCTGCCGGTCATCATCGTCACCAACACCGGCCGCAAGACCGGCGCCATCCGCAAGACGCCCCTGATGCGGGTCGCGGACGGCGAGAATTATGTGCTGGTCGCAAGCAAGGGCGGGGCGCCGGCCCACCCGGTGTGGTACCACAACCTGAAGGCGGACCCGAACGTCATGATCCAGGACCGGGCGAAGGTGCAGGAGATGCGGGTACGGGAGATCGAGGATTCCTCCGAGAGGCAACGACTGTGGGAGTTGGCGGTCGCCGCCTATCCGCCTTATGCCGAGTACCAGGAGCGCACGGACCGCCTGATCCCGGTGTTCATCGCCGAGCCTGTTTAGCGCGGCGCGGGATGGAGTCCTCGTTAGAGTTGATGGGCGTGTCAGAGAACGCATGAAAAAACCCGGCAAGAACTCGGTAGTGGAACTTCGGGAGATCGACTCGGACAACTTCAAGGCCGTGTCGAGACTGCGCGTCGCGCCCGACCAGCAACGGTTCATCGCTACCAACGACCACTCCATCGCCGAGGCGCACTTCTCGGACCAGGCGTGGTTTCGTGCCATCTACGCCGACGACACGCCGGTGGGCTTCGCCATGCTGGCGGACGAGTTGTGCGGCACACGCGCCGACCCCGACCCGAACTGCCTCCTGTGGCGGTTCATGCTGGACGAACGCTATCAGCGTCTCGGGTTCGGAACGCGGGCGCTGGAGCAGGTTGTCGAACACGTCCGAACTCACCGGGACGCCGAGATGCTGCTGACGAGCTATCTTCCGGGCAACGTCTCCGCCGCGAACTTCTACCGAAAGTTCGGGTTCGTGCCGAACGAGACCCGCTATCCGGCGCCTGACGATGAGGTCGGACTGGTCTACTTTCTGTGACTGGCGCCGAGTGATCAGGAGGTTGACAGCTTGAGCGCGAAGGTCGGGTTCCTGGGCCTGGGCGACTACGGATCGAGGATAGCGGCGCGGCTCATCAACGGTGGCCAGGACCTTGTTCTCATCGCGAGAGGCGAGACGCTCCCGCGTCTCCAGTCCGAAGGGCTTCGCCCCGCGCCAAGCGCAACGGGCCAGGTCGAGCCTCCCGTAGACGACGTGAACGTCACCGACGACCCGGCCGCGGTCGGCCACCTCGACTTCCTGTTCATCTCGGTGAAGCTGTACCAGCTGGACCGGGCATGCAGGGACGCAGCGCCGCTGGTCGGCCCGGACACGACCGTCATCCCGCTCTGCAACGGCGTCACCGCCATGGACATCTGCGCCGATCACTTCGGCTCGGACCGCGTCATCGGGGCGGCGACAGGTGCTCCGCTCCACATCGGCGAGTGGCCGAGAGGGTCGAGCGAAAGAACAGCGAC
>JANQEF010000094.1 GCA_028278465.1 Dehalococcoidia bacterium
GCCCCGCAGCGCGCTGCAACTCCATCATGTCGACGGCAGATGTGGACGCCGCGTTGAGCGCGGTTTTAGATACTTCCGGCAGAAGCGTGCCGCCGTAAATCGTGTGGTGGCAGGTGGCGTTGATGATCGTCCTGACGCCGAGTGCGGCGTAGGGGTCGACGGCGAGCTGTTCGAGGGTCACCGGGCCGGGATCGCTCATTCGTCCTGCCCCGACTCCTCTTCGGTTTCGGTCACCACCTGCGCGCCCATGGCCATCGCCGCCCGCACCAGCGGGCTTTCAGAGCTGGCGGGAGCGCTCTGCTTCGAGTCCTCGGCCTCGTCGTGCGGCGAGATCGTCTTCAGCGCCAGCCCTTCGCCGTACTCGCGATCGATAGCCGCCCGCAGCGCGGTCTGCGCCTCGCGGTCCTCCATCTCCACCATGAAGTCGTCTCGCAGGCTGCGGCTTCGGAAGCGGAGAGTGATCTGGCCGTCTGCCGGGACAGGCGGGTTGACGTTCTGCAAGATCGGCCCGAGGAACTTTCGGCGGAACTTCTTGCGGCGCAAGCTTTCGGTGACGGCGCGCCACTTGGTCTCCTCAGGTGAAAGCTCTTTGCGACGCTCGGGCCTGCGTTCTCGTTCCGGCGCGGGCGACGGCGGCGCCTGTGATGACGGCTGCCCGGACGCGTAGCCGTTGGACTGCCGGGACTGCCCCTGTCCGGCGCTTGGAGCGACGGCAACTACCTGCGGCTCCGGCATGTTGATGGCGTTCAGCACCGCAAGCTCCAGTTCGAGCGGCGACGAGTCACCTTTCAGTTGAGCCTGTCCGAGAGCGGTGAGTGCGTGCAGCAGATTTTCGAGGTTCGCTCCTCGCGCCGCTGCCGACATCGCCTCGCGCACCTCTTCCGGCTGGCCTATGGCGTCTTCGACTCCCGACTTCGCCAGCAGCGCTGTGCGAATAGCGTCGACGGCGCCGTTGCGCAGCGATCGCAGGTCGGCGCCACGTGCGGCTTCACGGTTGACGACCGTTAGTGCCACAGAGGTCTCGCCGCCGACGATCGCGGATGCAAGTTCAACCGAAGCCGAAGTGTCGCCCAGCCCGAGCATGTCGCGGGCGTTTTCGAGCGTGACCTCGGAGCCGTCCGCGCCGTAGGACACGGCGAGCTGTTCGAGTAGGTTCTCGGCATCGCGCAAACTGCCCCAGGCGGTGCGTGCGATCAGCGCAAGCACCTCGGGATCGGTCTCGATCTCCTCTTCTCCGCAGATCTCGGCCAGCCGGTCAATCACCGTCTCGTTCGAGAGCCGTTTGAAGTCGAAGCGCTGGCAGCGGCTGACGATGGTCGCTGGCACCTTGTGCGCATCGGTGGTCGCCAGGATCATCACGACGTGCGGCGGCGGCTCCTCAAGCGTCTTGAGCAGGGCGTTGAACGCCGGCTCGGTCAGCATGTGCACCTCGTCGATGATGTACACCTTCCACTGGCCGGCGACCGGCTGGAACTGAACGCCCTCACGCAGGCCGCGGATGTCGTTGATGCCGCGGTTCGAAGCGGCATCGATCTCGATCATGTCGAGGAACGAGCCTTCGTCAATGGCGCGGGCGATCTCGCTGTCGCTGTTCGGTTCGCCGCTCTTGTCCAGGCCCGCGTTAAGCGCTTTGGCCAGGATGCGGGCGGTCGAGGTCTTGCCGACGCCGCGCGGGCCGGTGAAGAGATAGGCGTGGGCGACGCGATCTGTCTGCACAGCGCGGCGCAGGGTTGACGTGACGTGCTCCTGCCCGACCACGTCCGAGAACCGGAGGGGCCGCCACTTCCTGTACAGGACCTGTCTTGGAGCCATTTCTGTCGTTTTAGCCGGTTGCCGGAGGCACGTTCTGGCGTCCGTTGAGGGCGGTTTTACGGGGGCTAAGATCGCAGTTCAAATACGCGGTGTCTGAACTCGAAATCGTACGCCGTATATTGCCGACTGAACGCACGATATCGCCCGTCGCGAATTCGCTTGTCAGACCTTACAACAACGAACGGCGGAGATGGGCTTGAAGCGGCACTAATCTGCCTTTGTGCCCGTGAGCATCCAGCGACGGCCGGCCGCGGCCGGATAGCCGGGTATCAACTCGGCGCCGTGCAGGCCCGCGGCCGTGAGTATCTGCGTGTACTCGTCGGCTTCGTACGCTGCGAACGACTGCGCGTGGCGAGTGACCTCGCCCGAGGCGGCGTCAACGATCCAGTAGCGCCGTGTGGCGGCGCGCCGCTCTTTGTTCCAGTAGCTCTCTTCCAGGTAGAGGTGAGGCTCGTCGGAGAACAGTCCATGTTCGAGAGCGCGCCAGGTGGACGGAGAGCGCCCGATCTCGCGTGTGGCCTCGGGACGGTCGACTTCGAGGAGCAGGCGGTCTCCCGGCGCAAGCGAATCGGCGCACCTTGCAATGAGCGCCTTCGCATCCTCCCGGCGAAACACGTTCAGCTCGCCGTGGATCTGCATGATCAGGTCGTATTTGCCAGTGAACGAGGCTTCTCTGAAGTCGCCCGAAACGAACCGGCAGTCGACGCCTTCAGCCTGTGCAAAACCACGCGCGTACTCAAGTGAGGCGGGCGAGATGTCAATTCCTGTGACGTCGTGCCCGAGCTTCGCCATGCGCACGGCGTAGAGGCCGGGACCGCAGCCAAGGTCGAGAATCCGGCCCGTCTGTCCGGCCAGCAGCTCCTCGTGAATCCACCGAACCTGCTCGTCGATCAGCGCCGGGCGCCTGCTTGCGGCATCGTGCGTGGCGTCCAGGTGCTCCTTCAGCATGCGTCCGCTGAAGCCCGGCTCGTGCCACGGGATGTTTTCGCCCTCCGACCAGGGTTCGGGAGCAGGCGAGCGGTTTACCAGGTCGATCAGGCGCATTGCGGTGCTGTGCTCCGGCAATCGCTCACTGGAACAACCTCTCCAACACAGCGGCCGTCTTCCCGAACATCACGCGCTCCTCGTCGGGCTCGGCGTGGTCGTAGCCGAGCAGGTGCAGCACGCCATGGACAGTCAGCATTGCTAGCTCCCGCTTGAACAGCTCGCCACGCTCTTCGGCCTGCCGTTTGGTCTGCTCAAGCGAGATCACGATCTCTCCGAGACGCGGCTCCTCGCCCGGCATCGCAAAACCGTCGCCGGCCAGCTCCTCAGGCGGCACGCCGTTCCGCCAACCTTCGACGTCATTGAAAGACAGCACATCGGTCACAGAGTCGTCATCGTTGAAGCGTCGGTTGAGCTCAAGCAGCTTGCGGTCGTCGCTCAAGAGCACCGTCACGCCATCCGGCCCGGACGAGTGCTCGGCATCCAACGCCGCCTCAGCAGCGCGCCCCACGAGTTCAACGAGAGATTCGACGTCTTCGAAGCCGACAACCGGGTCTACCAGCACCTCGACCCGCCCGGCGCCACCGGCTTCACTCACCGCGGGAGGCCAAGCTCGCCTCTTCCTGCAGCACACGCAGACGAGAGTGCAGAGGTCCGAACGCAGGATCGGCGTCGGCAAGATCAGACGCCACCAGCGAGGCCCGCGAGATGCCCTGCCTGATCTCCGGCGACTTCAGGTGGCCCACTTCCAGATAGGTACGCGCCTCGTACAGCGCCGGGATAAGTTCTTCACCGATGCGCACCGTCAGCGCTCGGTCTGCGGGCGGGATCGCCAGCGTCTCGGCGAACTGCACAGCCTCTTCGAGCAGCGAGATCACCTGCCGGGCGTCCGGCAGGTCAACCTCTTTCGGTGTCTCTTTCGCCATCGGAGTCCTGTCCGCGCCTGTTTCGCCTGAACCTGTCGAATGCGAGCCAGAGAGTAACAGCCAGAACGGCGCCCAGCACGTCCGCCAGCAGGTCTATCGCCGTCGCCGTCCTTCCCGGCATGAACGCCTGGTGGAACTCGTCCGAGACGCCGTACAGGAGGCAGAAGATGACGGTGTCGACGGCCAGCAGGTTCTTGCGCTTTGGCAGGTAGATGCGGAGCGCGGCGTGAACCAGCGCTGCCAGCACGAAGTAGAGGAAGACGTGTGCGGCGAAGTCGGGGATCGGGATGCCGAAGATCTCCGGGACCTCGTCGAAGCTGTCGGCCGACATCGACGAGAGGAGGAAGATGAGGGCGGCCCAGCCGAGCGCGCCGCCTGTTATGAGGTTCCGCTTCAATCCGGATCACCGTGCCGGGTTGGTGAGTGATGTGGCTGCGTTTCGCTATTCAGGGTATACGCAGCCGCAGGCAGGTTGAGAGCGGTTTGCGCTTCAGCCGGTGGATATTACCCGGCAGAACGGTCGGCGAGAGCGCTGATGAGGAATGCGATGCCGAGGCCGAGCATGACCAGGAGGATGACGAGCCATACGAAGAGGGCTCGGAGCGAGGGGCCGCGCCCGATGTGGAGTGGACCGCGTGCGCCGGGGCGTCGCGGGTCGTAGACGAGCGGGTGCTTGACGTTCTTGTGAACGGGCGTGACGCCGGTGGTGTGCCTCGGGTCGTAGATGATCGGCGGGGCCATGATGAACCTCCGTCACTGTGATGGACGGCGCCAGCGATGTGCGGCTGAGCTCGCGCCTGTTCGCCTCACTGGTGACTGCGATCAGGCTACCAGTTGAGTGTGAAGGGATGGTGGAGCGGTGGCGCTGATTGGCGATGAGTATCCGGATGAGGACAGCTTCTCCCATCCCAGTTTGAGATCGGCCAGTTGTCATCTCGACCGAAGGGAGAGATCTGACCGGTCGATACGAGACAACTTCTCCCTCACCCTGGACCTTCTGCCGCTGGGAGAAGGAATGTGCCGCCATCCTGGGCCGGTCGACGGGTGAGGCGTGTTCCCTGAGCGACGGGTACCCGCTTGCGGGCGCGCACTTACCGAACAAGACGAACGACCCTCCCTCTAACTCCCTCCCGAGCTGTGAGGGAGGATGGCCTGGCCCTCTTCCAGCCTGGGACAACGGAACAGCTGGAACAATTCTGCTGTTGGCGTCGTCGTTTGTTTGAGGCCTTCGGGATGCCGGGGCTATGAGTTCGTCGCGGGAGCGTCATTCGCTTGGTGAAATCTCGAAATGCGATGGTAGTAGTTGGTTCGCTCGTGGCGATGCTTCTAGTCGTTGGCTGTGGTTCGCCCGGCGCGGGTCCGATGGCGTCGCCGACGATCAATGCAGCGGACCTGACTCCGACACCTCAGGCGATGGACACCTCAACACCCGTTCCCACTGCGACGCCGCTGCCAGCGACCCCGACTCCGGAGCCGACTGCAACCGCAATTCCGGCGCCGTTGGGGGTCTCGTTCAGCGAACTTGGCTGCATTGACTTCCATCCCGGTGTCTTCAACCCGGACGAGCCACCGCACTGGTACGAGGTGTCGGGCACGTTCGAAAGAACACCGGAGGCGGTGGGGGAAGTGGTGGTCGACATCAATATCGAGATCATCGACTCCGAGGGCGCGGTGCTTGCCGAATCGCCGGGGCCGGTGTTGCCGATGCGGCCGGGCAGGCCCGTTGTGTTCATCCACCGCATCGACCTCGAGCCGCAGGCACACGATTTCACGTGCAGAGTGACCTACTCAGTACAGGGTGACGCATCCGGGCGGATCGGGGTCGCGACCGCTGCCGTGGAGCCGCTGTACGCGCCTTAGTGGGTCAGGTGCTGGCTTACGGGTGTAGGTCGGTGCGTTCCCTGAGCGGCGGGTACCCGCTTGCGGGTGAGGGTCTCTTCTGTGGAGAGCTCGTCCTGTCAGAACCGACTGTACATGCCAGAGGTCTTTCGACTCCGCTGCGCTTCGCTCAGGAAACACATTCTCCCTCTCTCTCTCAGGGAGCTAGAGAGTGGCCGGACACCCTCTCTCCCCTTGTGGGAGAGAACTAAAGAGAGGGGATGTCGGCCAGAGGCCGACGGCTTTTGACCCTTCGACAGGCTCAGGATGGCAGCGGCTTCACCCTCTCCCTTTGTCCCTCTCCCATCGAGGGAGAGGGATGATCGCCGCTCTGAGCAGAGCCGAAGGGGTGGTGCTACAAACGCGGTCCGGCGTGCTTGCTGGCCGCGGTCGAAAGCTTGTTGCTGGCCCAGCGAGAAGCCCAGATGGATCGCCCCGCCCACCGGATCCCTCGCGCAGGCTCGGGACGGCGGTCGTTCTCCCTCACAGGCTGCGGGGGGCGCCCAACTTTGCTACCCGCGCTCTGAAAACTCGGCCAGTTGCTCGGCGTAGGTGAAGACCGCAGGTAGGCCGCCGGTGTGCAGGAAGATCACCGTCTCGTCCTCACCGAGGTTGCCCTGCCGAACCTGGTCGATCAGCGCAGCCATCACAGTTCCCGTGTAGTTCGGGTCGCAGATGATGGCATCTGTTCGCGCGGCCATGTGAATCGCCTCCGCCACCTCGGGCGTCATGATGCCGTAGCCCTCGCCCACGTACTGTGTCAGCACCGGAAGATCGTCCTTCGTGAACGTCACAGGCAGGTCCAGCAGGTCCCGGATGTCCTGGTCGTGATCGAAGATGTACTGGTCGAGCGGCGGGTCGTAAGTCACCTGCACGCCGGTGAACCTCCAGTCGACGCCCAGGTTGCGGGCGGCGAGGATCAGGCCGCAGAGCGACCGGCCGGCAACCCCGACGATGTGCACGTTCTGCAGGCCAAGCTCCTCGACCTGGTCGAGCAGCTCAAGTCCCGCTTCCACGAAGCCGACCATGCCGACGATGCGCGGGAAGAGGTGTTCCTGCACGAGATACGGCTTGGCGCCTTCCGCTTCGAGCTGCTGTTTCAGCTTCGCCGCGTACTCGTCAGCGGTCTCTGACTGGAACTGATCGAGCAGGTGGAGCTCGGCGCCGAGCAGCTTGTCGATCAGCAGGTTGCCCTGGATCTTGCGGTGCGCGGCGTTCTTCAGCACCAGGATGTAGCGCAGATCGGTCTTGTTGGCGGCCGCGGCGGTCATGCGGGCGTTGTTCGAGTGGTAGTCCATGATGTTGATCACGGTGTCGTAACCCTCATCACGGATATGCGGCATCTCGAACTCGTAGTGACGGGCCTTGTTGCCACCGTACGCGAGGCCGGTCATGTCCTCACGCTTGACCAGGATGCGCGGACCGCCAAGCTCAGCGCTAAGCCGCGGCATCTCCTCCAGCGGAGTCGGCAGGTGGGCCATTTGCATCCGCGGCAGCCTGTCGATGCGGGAGCGAAGCTGTGAACGAGTCAGTTTCTGATCGGAAGATGTGGTGCTCACGGACGTGCCTCGGCAGAAAGATGCGAATGTTTCGAGTTCGCAGTCGCCATGGCCTGCCATGGCCTAAGTGAAACGCAACTGCGCGTCCCGCGGCAGACCCGCG
>JANQEF010000144.1 GCA_028278465.1 Dehalococcoidia bacterium
GAGCTGGCGACGCCGTTCCCGACCATTGGCTCGTATGTGAGTCTGTTGATCGCGCTTTCGTTCTGGATGGGACTGATCTTCGAGCTGCCGATCGTGATGTTCTTCCTGTCAAAGCTCGGGATCGTCGGGTCACGCTGGTATCTGAGGCAGTGGCGGTGGATGGTGCTTTTCGCCTTCGTACTCGGCGCCATCGTGACGCCGACGTTCGACCCGGTTACGCAGTCGCTCGTGGCGGGCCCGGTGATCGTGCTGTACACGACCGGGATAGCACTGGCACGGTTCGGCGAGCGCGGTCGTGACAGGTCGGAGCCGGACTCTGCGGTCGCGGAGAGTAGTCCTTCTGGTGGCAGCAGCTAACTGATCGAGCCGTCGCTCCGCTCTGTCCCCAGGTTCGCTTCTCACCAAAACAAAAGACACCCTTGCGGGTGCCTTTTCCAGCTAACCGACTATGGCCCGGCTAAGAGACCTTGCTCTCGGCCTCTGACTTCGCCTCGGCCGACTCCAGGGCGTCTCCGTCCTGGTCCTTGTCCTTCACCGAGGTGCGGAACTCCTTGATCGCCTGGCCCATGCCGCGGCCAACGCTGGGCAGCTTGCCGACGCCAAAGATGATCATAATGGCCACCAGGATCAGGAATATCTCTAGCGGGCCGATGTTTCTGAAGAAACCCATGACAGCGCTCCATTAATGCCGCGCGTACAAATACCGGGGTCAAGAATAGGCTTGGCCGAATTTGGTGTCAAACAGGGGTCGTGACGGAAACGCGAGGATTCTGAGGCTGTCAGCGGGCACTCACGGCATGTAGCGCCAGACCGCCAGCACCCTGCTCATCACCTCGACATTGTCCGAACTGGCGTAGATCGGCTCCATCTGGCTGTTTGCAGGCTGCAGTCGCACATTTTCCCCCTCCGGGAAGAAGTGCTTCAGCGTCGTCTCGTCCTCGTTGACGAGCCGTACTGCGGCCATCTGTCCGTTGCCGACCTCGTGCGTCGACTCCATGATCACCAGGTCGCCGTCGCCGATCAGGGCGTCGATCATCGAATCGCCCTTCACCTTGAGCGCGTAGACGCCGTCTCCTCGCCCGACAACCGACTGTGGCAGGTCGATCTGCTCGATGCCGGGGTCAGACCAGGTGTCGGACTGTGGTAGAGGGAACGGGGAGCCGGCGGCGATCGTGCCCATAAGCGGGACGGCAACCCTTTCCGGCTCCCGGCTCGATGACCCGGTGCGCCCACCGCCCCGGCCGTTGCGTATCGCGATGCCCCGTGAGACCTCCGAGTCTCGGTTCAGGTAGCCGCCCTCGGTCAGCCGGTCCAGGTTGTACTTCACGACCGAAGTTGAGCTCAGGTCGCAGCCGTACTGGATATCGCGCACGGTGGGCGGGTAATCGTGCTCATCGATGAACTCCTCGATGAAGTCGAGGATGCGGGCCTGCTTGTCTGACAGCTCTTTCACTTCAGGACCTCTGCTGATTGCGGTTCAGTATGAGGATAACTCGCACTAATGTTCTGAAGCTAGCAGTCGCCCATGAAACGTGTCAATCGAAGTTGGCACAGACAAGACCGAGATCGGAATCCCGGTGCCGCGGGCTTAGCCGAAATGGGCGTGCTCAGACGGGTGTTCGTCGTGGTCGCCGAACGAAACGCCTTCCAGCGCACCGGGCGGACCGTTCGGTTCCTCGGCCTGTCCGAACGCCACGTAGTGCGGCGGCTCACCTTTGAACACGAGATAGGCACTCTTCTTCGAGGAGAGCGCCTCGATGCTGCCCATCCACAGGACTTCCGGGCCGTTGATAAGTTGCACCGGTCCGCCTTCGACAGGGCCTCGCACCGCCGTGTCAACGGGTCCGCCGTTCGGCGCTCCGACGCCCCAGCGGACGATGCCGGTGTAGCTGCCGGGCGTCACGAACCGCCAGCGAGGCAGAAGGCCTGACTTCGGCGCAACCTCGATCGCTACCTCGTCTTCATCGTCTCCGAACGGGTGGTGGATGCGCCACGTGTACTGGGTGTTCGGGTCCGACTCGTGCCCGTGGTCATGCGCGTGCTCGTGGCCCTCGTGAACATGGCCGTTGTGGTCATGGCCGGCATGCGCATGACCATGCTCGTCACCATGTGCGTGGTGCGAGTGGCCAGGGTTCTCGGAGGTCAACCTGGATCAGGAGCCGGTGGCTTCGTTGAGGCTGCGCTGCAGGCGAGACTTCTTGCGAGCGGCCTGGTTCGGGTGGATCACGCCCTTGCGAGCGGCCCTGTCGAGCGCCGAGATGGCCTCTTTGACGGCCGTCGCGGCGTCTTCAGAAGAGCCGTCTTCTTCAACGCTGGCCCGTGCCTTCGTGACGCGGGAGCGCGTGAAGGAGCGGACGGTCTTGTTCATGGCCGCTTTGCGGACCTGAACGCGGTGCGACTTTGCGCTTGGCATTTTCTTCCTGTCGAACGGCCCTTGAGGCCGCGTGAGTCTGCAGAGGTTACGACCGGTGCAGCGGAGATTGCGTTACTGGCTGACGGCTTCGGCCGCCGTCTCGCCCTCGTTGGCACGGCTGACGGAGAGGATCCCTTCGACCGTCTCCAGTCGTGCGAACAGCCTGCTCAACTGGTCAACCCCGTTAGTGTACACGGTCAACGTGACGGTGCACGAGTCTGTATCCGGGTCTTCATGCGACGACATCGAGTGGATGTTCACGTGTTCGGCGGATACGTAATGCGTGATGTCTCGGAGCAGACCGACGCGGTCGTAGGCATTGACGATGATGCGTGCCGGATAGGTGCTGTCGGCGTGGCCCCAGGCGACCGGCACCAGGCGGTCGTGGTCATCCGTCGAACGCATGTTGGCGCAGTTGGTGCGATGCACCGTCACGCCGCGGCCCCTGGTGATGTATCCGGCGATCTCGTCTCCGTACACCGGGCTGCAGCAGCGAGCGACACGCGTCAGCATGTTCGGAGCGCCCATAACGACCAGCCCGGTGCGCTCCTGCCGCCTCAGATTGGCCGGGATGTCGGCCAACACGCCGTTAGTCTCGACCGGCGGGAAGTTCTGCGTCACAGACTCGAGCACCTTGCCGATGCCGATCTGGCCGGTGCCGAGCGCCTCTTCCAGCTCTGTGTCATCGCCGAAGCCGAGCTTCTCTGCGATCCTCGATGCGGAGATCCTGACTCCCAGCCGCTTCAGTTCCCGGCTCAATAGGTCGTGGCCGCGCTGGATGCTCGCGTCCCGCTCCTGCCTGCGGAACCACAGCCGCACCTTGGCCCTTGCGCTGGCTGTGGCCAGGTAGCCAAGGTCGGAGTTCAGCCAGTCGAGGCTCGGGCCGCGCGGGGTCCTGGCCTTGCGTATCTCGACCGTGTCGCCGTTGTGCAACTGCGTGTTGAGCGGCATCAGCTTGCCGTTCACGGTTGCGCCGACGGTGTTGTGGCCGAGATCGGTGTGGATGCGATACGCGAAGTCGAGCGGCGTTGAGCTCGACGGGAGATCGATCACGTCGCCGGCGGGCGTGTAGACGAACACCTGGTCGCGCAGGATGTCGGTCTTCACCGAGTCGAGGTACTCCTCGTCACCGCTCATCTCTCGCTGCCACTCAAGCAACTGCTTGAGCCAGGTCAGCTTTTCGTCGAAGAGCTCGTCTTCGTTCTCAGCCTCGCCCTGCTTGTAAGTCCAGTGCGCAGCGACGCCGTCTTCCGCAACCCGGTGCATCTCATCGGTGCGGATCTGCACCTCCAGCGGGTAACCCTGCGGACCGATGACAGACGTGTGCAGCGACTGGTACAGGTTCTCCTTGGGGTTGGCGATGTAGTCGTCGAACTCGCCGGGAACGGGCCGCCACATCTGGTGGACCGCGCCCAGGCAGGCGTAGCAGTCCGCTGTCGAATCGACGATCACGCGCACAGCGATCAGGTCGTAGATCTCGTCGAACTTGCGGCCGCGCGCCTGGTAGCGCTGCAGCTTCTGATATGTGCTGTACAGGTGCTTAGGCCGTCCGCTGATCGTGCAGTCGATGCCGGCCTCGTTAAGAGCCTCGCCGAGCGCGCGTACAGCGTCTTCGGTGTAGCGCTCGCGCTCGGTACGCTTGCGGCTGATCATGCGAGAGACCGACTTGTACTGGCGCGGCAGCAGGTACTTGAACGCCTCGTCCTCCAGCTGCCACTTGATGTCGGCCATGCCGAGCCGCTGCGCCAGCGGAGCGTAGATGTCCAGCGTCTCCCGCGCGATGCGCTGCTGCCTGTCATCGGAAAGGTGTCGCAGCGTCTTCATGTTGTGGAGACGGTCTGCGAGCTTGATCAGCACGACGCGGATGTCCGACGCCATTGCCACCAGCATCTTGCGCAGGCTGGCTGCGCGGGCGGCCTCGGCGGTCAGCGGGACAGGAGCGGAGCCGTTCTTGTTGTCCGGGTCCTCGGAAAGCAGGTCCAGCCGCTTCAGCTTGGTGACGCCGTCAACGAGCCGCGCCACATCGGCCCCGAAATCCTTTTCGAGCTCCTGCTTGGTTACTCCAGTGTCCTCGATGACATCGTGGAGCAGGGCAGCGGCAAGCGTCGTGGAGTCGAGGTTGATGTTCGCCAGGTAGAGAGCCGTGGCGACGGGATGTTCGATGAACGGCTCGCCAGAGCTGCGCTTCTGCCCATCGTGCGCCTCAGTTGCGAAGGCGAGGGCGGACTGGACATACCCGACGCGGTCCGGCGGGAGGTATGACCTCGCTCTGGCTATGAGTTGGGCTGCTGACAATTGCTACCTGCCTTCAGGCTGGCGCCATGCCTAATTTTACCTCGACCTGCGACAACCGTCCTGAGGCTATCTCGTAAATACGGCCCGAACTGCAGCCCAACGTTCAGCCAGATGGCGAGAAGAGCCAGGCGATCTCGTCTCTCGCGAACACGGGAAGCGGTTCGAGCCGGCCGTCCGGCGCTTTCAGGAGCGCAGGTTCGCCGGCGCCGGTGATCTCGCCGATGTGCGCTGCTGAGATGCCATCGGCTTCGAGGGCACTGACTACGGTGTTCGAAGTTTCGGGTGAACAGGCGATGAGCAGAGCGCCCGAGGCGATCAGGCCCCAGATATCGGCCTCCAGCGCGTCGCATAGGCTCCGGCACTCCTCAAGGACCGTGACGGCGTCACTCTCGACCACAAGCCCGTTGCCGGATGCGGTGTTGAGCTCTGCGAGAGCAGTTGCGAGTCCGCCTTCCGTCGGATCGTGCATAGCGGTGACCAGCCCGCTTGCCATCGCAACCTGTGCGTCCCTCAGAACCGAGATGCCGGGACTGAACAGGTAGTCCGACGCCGCGTCGATCTCGCTTTGCGCCACTCCGGCGCTCAGAGCGCGGTCGCCAAACTCCCTCGCCAGCAGCGAGCCGCCCTCAACTGCGATGCCCTTGGTGAGGATGATGTGGTCGCCCGGTCGTGCGCCGGATGTGGACACCGTTCCACTTGCCGGCGCTTCGCCAAGCATCGCCCCCGTGATGATCGGTCGCGGCAGATCGACGCTGACCTCGGTGTGGCCACCGATCAGCTCTACGCCGATCGAGCCGGCCGCCTCGCGGAGCTGCGTGAAGATCGACTCGACCGTCGAAACGGTCGTGTTTTCCGGCAGCAGCACGGTCGGCATGAACCACTTCGGCGTCGCGCCCGTGGCCGCGATGTCGTTGGCGTTGACGTGCACCGCGTACCAGCCGATCAGGTCAGTGGCGAAGGTGACCGGGTCCGCCTTGGCGATCAGGCTAGTTGCGCCGAAGGAGATGACGGCGGCGTCTTCGCCGACGCCCGGGCCGGTCAGCAATCGGCGTCCCGGCTCAGGCAGGCTGCTCAGAAGCTCATCGAGCAGCTGCGGCGGCAGCTTTCCTGCCGGCAGTGCTGTCGATCGGTCGAAAGGTTCCACGACTTAAGACGGTATCGTCGGAAGCGGCTCGTCTGCGAAGTAGGGGCCGATTATCGAGCTGAACTCCGGCGGCGCATCTGCGTCCTGGCCAGACCAGAAGCCCTGGTCGCCCCGGATCAGCCGGGTGTCCCCACGACAGATAGTGCCGATCGTCTGTGCTCCGTTCGAAGTCATGAACACGAGGCGGAACACCTCCGTGCACTCCGTCGCGGATCGCAGCAGCATGGGCACGTCGAGGATGTCCACGATCGCTTCTATCTCCGCCGGCTCCCTCACGGTCGATTTCAGCACGAACTCGTCACCGACGCGCCTCCGCATCTCGATCAGGCTGGTGGTGCGGAGGTCGGCTAACTCCACGATGTTGATCGACTGCGCAGCGAGCGCGCGGTTCTGGGTACAGTCGACCAGCACATCGCCGGTTTCGTCGGTGTGGTACTCGTAGGTCTGGCCATCTGCGGTCAGCCTGATGTCCCAGCCG